>JAHEEZ010000255.1 GCA_024640445.1 Acidobacteriota bacterium
ATCAGATTCCTTCTTCAACTGTTATCCGCCGAGCCATTTCTCGAGCATGGTTTCCTGAAGGTGGAACGCCTGCTCCACCTTGCCTCCCTTGGTCATAGGTGACTTGAAAAAGACCGAGAGCTGTTCCTGCACTCCGCCCTCGCCGCGCCGGGCGGCAAGATCAAGACACCGTGCGATCTCGATCGCCAAAGGAGCGGCGAGTATCGAATCCCTGCACAGAAAATTGACCTTTATCTGCATCGGCATTCCCAGAAAGCCGACGACGTCGATATTGTCCCACGCCTCTTTGTTGTCGCCCCGAGGCCGGTAATACCTTATGTCGACAATGTGGTCTTCAACCTCGTAGCCGAGAATGTCTCGGAGCACGGAGTGCTTTGTCTTGATCTTTGAACGAAGTGAGTCTTCGTTCGACAGTGCGAGCCCGTCGCGGTTTCCCAGGATGTTCGTCGAATACCATCCCTCGACCTTTAGTGCTCGCGACCTCAACGCAGGTGCGAGAACCGTCTTGATGAACGTCTGTCCGGTCTTACCGTCCTTGCCGGCGACAGGGACGTTCCGTTTCTCTGCGAATTCAATCAGTGCCGGGATATCGGCGGATACCGACGGTGTGAAATTCCCGTAAGGTACGCCTTCAGCGATCGCGGCGTAGGCATAGAGCATCGACGGAGAGATCTCCGGCGAGTTCGCTTCGATCGCCGATTCGAAAGCTTCCAGTGACGAAAATGCCATTGATTCAGCGTCGGCGAGTCTTTCGGTAGACGCCAGGTTGATCACAACCGCATCGTCGCATCCGTTCTTGAATTCCGTGATGTCCGAACGGATCTGCTCGATCGCTTCCCTGTGCGTATCGAACGCAAGGACATTTCCGCCCTCGATGTTTGCCAGAAAACTCTTGTTTGCAGCCGCCGGCCAGGGAGTGATCGAGGCAAGCGCGGATTCGGCCGCGACGAATTGACGGTGCGTAAGCACGTCGTGATTCTCCGCCGCTTTGGCCAGGTTCGCTTCGAACAGGTCCCAGCCTCCGAAGACGATGTCCTCGTAGGCAGCAAAGCCGATATCGGTGCCAGCGAGCGGAAGGCCTTCTGTGCCAATCACCCCCTGCCGAAGAAGCTCGATCCCGGCGACCATCGTCGTGCCGACAGCGCCGCCGAGCCCTATCACGGCTATGCCAAGTCTGCGTTTGTCCATAGAAACAAGGATTTTACATCTGTTCGAACGATTTGACCAAAGCCGGCAGGTTTGCGGCGCCCGGCACTAAACCGCCGCGAAGCCATGTGCTAGAATCATCGGCATATGAGCAAATCTGTATTCTCTGCGGACCTTCTCGAAGGCAAAGTCGCGTTCGTCACAGGCGGCGGCACGGGCATTACCGGAGGCATCGCAAGGGCGCTTGCGGAACACGGCGCGAAGGTCGCTATCACTTCCAGGAAGATGGAGAACCTCGAGCCCATGAAGGCCGAGATCGAAGCCGGCCGGGGCGAGTGCTTTGCCGTGGCAACCGACGTGCGGGATTTTGAGGGCGTTGAAAAAGCCATTGCTGCCACGGTGGATCATTTCGGGAAGATCGACATCGTCGTCAACGGCGCTGCGGGAAATTTCCTTTGCTGGTCTAACGAACTCTCCGCGAACGGATTCGGGACGGTGGTGGACATCGACACGAAAGGCACTTTCAACGTATGCCGCGCCGCTTTCGAACAACTCAAAGAGAACAAGGGACAGATCCTGAACATCTCCGCGACTCTTCATTATCTTGGCACGCCGATGCAGATCCACGTGGCAGCAGCGAAAGCGGGCGTGGACGCGATCACCAGGAATCTGACAGTCGAATGGGGTCGATACGGTATCCGGGTCAACGGAATCGCGCCGGGGCCGATAGAGGATACGGAAGGCATGAAGCGGCTTCTTCCGCCGAATCTGAAAGAGGCGCTCACGCAAAAGATCCCTCTGAAGCGGTTTGGACGGATCAAGGACATCGAGGATTCCGCGCTGTTTCTATGCTCGCCGGCGGCCTCGTACATCAGCGGCGTCACACTGGTCGTCGACGGCGGCCACTGGCTGACGGGAACCGGGATCGGATGATCGGACTTCCGAGTATTGAGAGGGAGCGCACGCGTCCCGCGTGCAACGCTCCGGAAGGAGCGAAATGATCCTGCCGCCGCTAAAGCGGCTTGAGGCCAATTGTGGCCCGTTTCCCCCGGGTTCCGCTTCGCTTCACCCGGGGCTACCATCTTTCGTCCGCTTCGCGGACTGTAGTCTGAATAGTTCAGTTTGACGTGTTTTGGGATAGTAGAGTATTCCCAAGGTGCAACAGACTCGACAGACTATCTCACGTCCCCTCATCAATTGAGTCCGGTATGTCATCCGTGGCCGCTTCGGGCTTTTCCGGCTTCCCATACAAACTGTTAAGGATCAGGAGCCGCGCGACCACACGGATCTCCGGTCGGTCGAAACGGTCGGCGAGCGCCTTGGTTCTCGCGAAATCCGCCTCGCCAAATTTTCTGATCACATCCCCGGACGCATCCAGGGTCCCGATCATGCTTCCCACCATCCCGCCCCCCGGACCTCCAAACTGCAGTTCGCCGTCTTCCACGATCTCGCCGCCGGAATCAATGAATTCCCCGAACCTGATAAACCCCGCCGCAACGTCGTTGAGTCTGAAAACCAGGTCCTCGACCATCGCAAACGCTACCTCCTTATCGGAATCGACAAGTCCGCCCGCCAAAGTCCAGATCTGAAGGAACTCCGAGTAATTTTTCGGATTGTTGGTTACAGAACGGTGTGCCTCGTCCAGAACTTCATTCGCAAGTTTCATTTGCCCTTTCGCTTTTAGAATGCCGGCGAGATCGACAAGGGCCTGGATCCTGGCAACCGGATCCTCGATCTCAAGCGCTTCCCGGATCCCCTCGTCAGCGAAATGGCGTGCGGCCGCTTCTTTTTCGGGATCGTCCTCCGGCGACGACATCCGTTGCATGAGATCTTCTCTTCTCGCACTCTTCGCCGCCAGTCTTGCCTCTTCGTCAACCTTTTCCTTCGCCCGTACAGCTTCTCCTTCCATCGACGCCGCCGGGGGAGGAGGAGGTGGCATAGCCGTGCTCATTGTCGTTTCCTCATCGCTTTCGACCCCAAACCGTTTCTCGATCTGTCTCGCGAGGGCGGGTGAATACGGTTTGACAACGCCCGCATAGATAGAGGCGGAATAGTACTCAACATCCTCTTTGTCGAGCCTGAGAACAAGCCGTCCGAAACGTTCAGCAAGATTCCCGATCTCGGCGCGGGTTACGAGCGGAAAGGCGCGCGCCCTCGGTGATGGCTTTGCAACTTCCTCAGAAGCGTAACTGATCAGACTGTATATAGCGTTCAAGTCGGGGTCGATCACGTCGACCTCCTTGCCTGCCGCGCTGAAAACCTGACCAGCATAGGCAGCCCCTTTTTCAGGATCCTTCTGACGGATCTTAGTCAGAAGCCTTACCGCCGCGGTCGACAAGCCGTTCTTGAGAATCCGCCTGGAAAATTCATCGAGCGTTTCGGCATTATCAAACCTGATCTTTTCCACTATCTGAGCGAGAAGCCCATCGTCATTGCCTCCCCATGCTCCCATCATTGCCTTCAGTTCAGCATTGCCTGGATTGTAGGTCACCCTTGTCCCTTCCAGAACGTCCAGACCGAGCAGCGGATCGTGTGCGGCTGCCGAAAGCACCGCCTGCGACCGGATCCCCTGCGAGCGCATCATCTTCAGGTAAATGCCGCGTCCGCGACTGCTCCTTGCCGGCGATCCGGACTCGTCAAGGGCGGCGATCTCGGCAAACGTGGCCAGCGCGGACGACATTTGCCTTGAAATTGCGTCAGTCAGACCCAGATACATCCTGCGCGAAAGGTCCGGATCGATGTCGTACGCGACATCAGCGAGGTTAGCGGAGAACGAGATCCGATTGCCGAGAGACTGTAGGGATTCGATCTCAAGGCCGGCTTCCTTGATAAGCGCCATTGCGATCTCTTTCCGCTTCTCGTCTGCTTCTTTCGCGGCCTCCTGTTCTGCCTGTGAGGTCGCCGGCACACCGGTATCCTGGCAAAACGCGCAAGTTGCGAATGCGAGGATAAATATCAGTGAGAAGAATGCGTTTTCTTTCATCGCGTTTGATTGTCTCCTGAGTCGGCGCCGAGATCGACGGTAAGTAGTTTCGCTACATAGTAATGGCATTTCGCCGATCAGTAAATGATCTCGAGGACGACGCGCGCGTAATCGGAGATCGATGCGGCTGACTGACGATGGAATCGCTCGGAACGCTTCGCCGTTCCGCCGGACATTCTGTAGAATCTTTCCAATGCTTCTTGTTATAGATAATTACGACTCCTTCACTTATAACCTCGTCCAGTACCTGGGCGAACTAGGGGCGGAGATGAAGGTCCACAGAAACGACGAGATCGGCGTCAACGAAATACGCGACGTACTTAAACCTGAGCGGATCCTCATCTCTCCTGGGCCGGGCGTTCCTGAAAGGGCGGGAATCACGATGCAGGTGATAGAGGAATTCTCCGGTACAACGCCGATCCTCGGAGTCTGCCTCGGACACCAGGCGATCGGCCAGGTTTTCGGGGGAAACGTCGTCCGCGCTCCGGAACCGGTGCACGGAAAGCCGTCCATTGTTTACCACGACGGCCGAGGGATCTTCCGGGGGGTATCGCACGAGTTCGAGGCGGGGCGCTATCATTCGCTCATCGTCGAAGAATCGTCATTGCCTGACTGTCTGGAGATCTCAGCCCGCACTGACGACGGACTGATCATGGGCCTTAGGCACAGGGAACTTAGGGTTGAAGGCGTACAGTTCCACCCGGAATCGATCCTTACGCCCGAAGGCAAGAAACTCTTGAATAACTTCCTCAATTACTAAACGGGCACCGAAGCCCTTCTGACCATGTTGAGAATCCTTGGCGGCATATACGGCAAGGCGGCGGACCTTAGAAACGCGCTTTACGAAAAGGGTG
>JAHEEZ010000055.1 GCA_024640445.1 Acidobacteriota bacterium
TCCGTACGCGCCGCCGATAACGGTGAGGAGCGCGTTAAACAGAGTTTAACAGAGAGATCGGTTAGTGGGCAAGAAATTCGCCGGAAGGGAAGTAATTCTCAAGATCGACAGGATATTCAGGATAGGTAATTGAAAGGTGATAATTGATGGTTTGGTGGTTTGAGATTTTCAGCATTTAGTCAGCACTCATCACTCATCTCTCAGTACTCATCACCCATTACGTCTTCTCTCAGTACTTAAGAACGATCTCGTCGTTCTCGACCGTCGCTGTTGCGCTCCCGCCGTCGGCAAGGCTTCCAAACAACATTTCCTGCGCGAGCGGTTTCTTGATCTTTTCGTGGATAAGCCTCTGCATCGGACGAGCGCCGTACTTGGAATCGAAGCCGTTCTTTGCCATCCATTCCCTCGCCGCGTCATCGAGTTTGACGATCACTCTCTGCTCCATCATCTGCGCGTTCAGTTCCCGTATGAACTTGTCCACGATCAGCTTGATGACATCCATATCTAGCGGCTTGAACCCCACGCGCGCATCCAGACGGTTAAGGAACTCCGGTGTGAATGTCCTTTCGATCGCTCCTTTTCCGCTCCCCTTGGTGGTCGCGAGGTTTTGGAATCCGATGCCGCCCGAAGACAGTTCGCGGGCGCCGGCGTTCGTAGTCATTATCAGGACCACGTTCCGGAAATCAGCTTTCTTTCCGTTGTTATCCGTCAGAGTGGCCGAGTCCATCACCTGAAGCAAAAGGTTGAAAAGGTTCGGATGCGCCTTCTCGATCTCATCGAGCACCAGCACTGAGTACGGATGGCGCATTATCGAGTCCGTCAAAAGCCCGCCCTGGTCGAAGCCAACATATCCCGGAGGCGCACCGATCAGGCGCGAAACGGTGTGCGGCTCAGCGTACTCGCTCATATCGTAGCGAAGGAACTCGACACCCATTATCTCGGCCAGCTGTTTTGCGAGTTCGGTCTTTCCAACACCGGTCGGTCCGGAGAACAGGAATGACCCGATAGGCTTTGTCTCGTGGCCGAGGCCGGCACGTGAGATCTGGATCGATTCGACCACGCGGTCGATAGCTTCGTCCTGGCCGAAGATCACATCCCTCAAGTCCTCGCGAAGCGTCTTCAGACGCACTTTCTCATCCGCGACGACCGTCTTCGGCGGGATCTTAGCCATTCTCGCGACCGTGTTCTCGACCATTGTTACCGAGATCAGTTTTGGCCGGCTTTCCTCCGGCATCAGCTTGGTCATCGCACCGACCTCGTCGATCACGTCGATCGCCTTGTCGGGGAGATGCTTGTCGCCGATGTACTTTCCGGCGAGTTCAGCCGCGGTACGCAGCGAATCGTCGGAGTACTTCACTCCGTGGTGTTCTTCGTAGTACTTCTGAAGGCCTTTGAGTATCTCGTACGTCTCTTCGATCGTCGGCTCGAGGATCTCGATCTTCTCAAATCTTCGCGCAAGTGCCCGGTCACGCTCAAACGCCGCCTTGTATTCCGAATAGGTCGTCGACCCGATACACCTCAAGTCACCCGCCGCCAGCGCCGGTTTCAGTATGTTCGAGGCATCCATCGCTCCGCCGGATACCGCCCCGGCGCCGACAATGGTGTGGATCTCGTCTATGAAAAGTATCGAGTGTTCCTGTTTCTTCAGGTCCTTGATGATCGCCTTGAACCGCTGTTCGAAATCGCCGCGGTAGCGAGTGCCTGCGAGCACAGCCCCCATATCGAGCGCGAAGACCTTCGCTTCCTTTATTACCTCAGGAACGTTTCCTTCGGCGATCCTCAACGCCAGGCCTTCTGCGAGAGCTGTTTTGCCAACACCCGGTTCGCCGACATACAGCGGGTTGTTCTTCTTTCTGCGGCACAGGATCTGTATCGTTCTCTCGACTTCAGCATCACGCCCGATCAGCGGGTCGATCCCGCCTTCCTTTGCAAGCGCGACAAGCTCGACGCAAAATGATTCGAGCGGTTTCTTTCGCTGAGGTCTCTGCGCGCGCTCTTCCGCAAATTCCTCGTCGCCTTCTTCGAGAAGATCATCGTCAAAATCATCGACCTTTGAAATACCGTGAGCAATATAGTTAAGGACATCCAGCCTCGAAACCTTCTGGCGCTGGAGAAGATAGACCGCATGCGAGTTCTCCGACTGGAAAAGTGCCGCGAGAATGTTCCCGCCATCCACCCTTTGCTGTCCGCTGCCTTCCGCCTGAAGGATCGCATACTGGATGGTCGCCTGGAATGTCGATGTCAGCTCAGGCATCTGCGAAACGCCATCCGGCATTTTCTCGATCGCCGAATCAAAGAAGTCTTCCAGGTCCTTTGCGATCTCTTCCACCGCCGCCCCGCAGTTGAAAAGTATCTCGCGGGCGGACTTGTCCTCGAGCAGCGCGAAAAGCAGATGCTCCAGCGTGACGTACTCGTGCCGTCGGCGGACCGCTTCATCCACCGCAAAACTTAATGTCTCTTCCAATTCCTTCGTTAACATAAACCGCAGTTACCTCAGCGCCTGTAAGTCAGGGTTGCAGATGATATTTTACTCCTCCTCGACCGTACAGAGAAACGGGAATTCCCGGGCCCTCGCGAGATTCATCGCCTTGTCGGCCTTCATCCGGGCTATCTCGTAAGGATACAATCCGGCGACACCGACACCCTCGTTGTGAACCTTCAGCATTATCGTCACCGATTCCGCGGCCGTCCGCTTGAAAACGTGGTTGAGCACGAAGACCACGAACTCCATCGTCGTAAAATCGTCGTTGTGAAGAAGTACCCTGAACATTCCGGGCTTGTCGACCTTTGTCTCTTCCTCGGTCAGCGCCTGCTCGTCTTGTTCAAATTCCGGGATCTCGGCCATACTCTAATACTGCCACACTGGCTTTCATGGTGAAAAGCAAGCCGCTCATTCGCCCTGGTCCTTAAGGATGCATGCGACCAAAGCGGTCCAGCCGGTTTGGTGACTCGCACCAAGTCCGCGGCCATTGTCGCCGTGAAAATACTCGTAAAACAGCGGATATCCGCTGAAGTTCGGATCATCCTGAAACTTATCCTTGGTGCCGAAAACGGGTCTCCTCCCGTCTTCGTCCCTCAGAAAGATCCCCGAAAGACGTTTGCCGATCTCGCCGGCTATCTGTTCGAGCGTCAGGAACTTGCCGGAGCCTGTCGGAAACTCGGCCTTCAGATCATCGCCGAAATGCTCGTGGAACTTCAGGAGCGATTCCATCACAAGATAGTTGACGGGAAACCAGATGGGTCCGCGCCAGTTCGAATTCCCTCCGAATGCTCCGCTTGACGATTCACCCGGCTCGTAATCCACCTTGTATTCCCTATCGTTGAACATGAGGAAGTACGGGTTGTTCTTATGCTCTCTAGATAGCGCGCGGATGCCGTGATCAGAAAGAAACTCCTGTTCGGAGAGCATCACCCGAAGGATACGCTCCAGCCGGTTGCGGTTTACAAGCGACAGCAGGCGGCTTTCTTCCACACCGCCGGTGTGCAGGCAGGCGATCTGGTCGACAAGTTCCGGCCGGTTCTCAATGAACCAGTCCGCCCGTCGCCTGAATTCCGGAAGCTTGTCCAGCCAATCCTCCTGAAGGATCTCCACCGCGAAAAGGGGGATAAGCCCGACCATCGAGCGTATCTGGATCGCGGTGTTGTACCTGCCCGGCATATGCAGCACGTCGTAATAAAAACCATCCCGCTCGTTCCAAAGCTCTGTGTCCTCGTGTCCGAGGTTGTTCATCGCGTCCGAGATGAAAATGAAATGTTCAAAGAACTTGCTGGCGACATCCTCGTATGCCTTGTCCTCAACCGCCAACTCCAGCGCGATCGCCAGCATATTCAGGCTGAACATCGCCATCCACGAAGTGCCGTCCGATTGCTCCAGATGCCCGCCAGTCGGCAGGTCGCGGTTACGATCGAAAATGCCTATGTTGTCGAGCCCAAGGAAACCTCCTTCGAAGACGTTGTCACCTTCCGAATCCTTTCGGTTCACCCACCAGGTGAAGTTCAGGAGCAGTTTATGAAAGACCCTCTCAAGGAATTCCCTGTCACCCTTGCCGGTCATGTCCTTTTCGGTCTTATACACCTTCAGCGCCGCGAAGGCGTGGACCGGAGGATTTACATCGTCAAAAGACCATTCGTACGCAGGGATCTCGCCATTCGGGTGCATGTACCATTCGCGCAACAAAAGCAGGAGTTGCCGCTTTGCGAAACGCGCATCGACTAGCGCAAACGGGATACACTGGATGGCGAGGTCCCACGCCGCAAACCACGGATACTCCCATTTGTCGGGCATCGAGATGATGTCCTCTGCGTGGAACTGGGTCCAGTGCACGTTTCTGCCGTGTTTTCTCGCTTCCGGCGGAGCCGGGTATGCCGGATCACCATTCAGCCATTCGGTAACCACGTAATGATAGAATTGCTTGTTCCACAGCAATCCGGAAAGAGACTGGCGCATCACCTGCTTTGAATCATCGGAAAGCGACTTCGGGACGATCGAAGAATAGAACGCGTCTGCTTCGCGGATCCTCTTCCTGAAGAGCTTTTCGTTTTCAGAAACCAACTCGGAGAACGACCGGACCTTTGATTCGGAGGCCGAGATCTCGCCCGTCAACCGCAGATGAAAGACCCTGCTTCCTCCTGCGGGCACACTCGCCCTAAAAAGCACCGCCGCCTTCGTCCCAGTCAGGTCGGGGTCGACTGCTTCCTTCTCACCTTCAACGACAAATCTTCCAAACGCGTCCTTTGTATACTTCGACCCCTGCTCCACTCCGTAAAGATCTTTGAAGTTCGTTTCGTTCCCCGTGAAAAGCGTTTCGTTCCCGCCCTCGAAAAGCAGCCAGTAGATCCCGCGCTTCGGTTCTTTCATCTGGATCGCGCCGAGATGTTCATCGTCGGTTTCAGCGATCTGCATGAGCGCTTCCGGCTCTTTTCCAGTCCAGGACCAGATGTTCCTGAACCAGAGCGTCGGCAGCAAATGTATTTCCGCATCTTCAGCGCCTCGGTTGTTAACTGTGATCCTGATCGCTATGTCGTCGAAGTCTTCTTTCGCGTACTCCACGACGACGTCAAAATACCTGTCGTCCTCGAAGATGCCCGTGTCGATCAATTCATATTCCGCAGCGTCGCGGCCGCGCGCCGCATTCTTCTCGCGAAGTTCTCGATAGGGGAATTCCGCCTGCGGGTATTTGTAAAGGAATTTCAAGTAAGAGTGCGTCGGGGTCGAATCAAGGTGGTAGTAATACTCCTTGACGTCCTCGCCGTGGTTGCCTTCCGGGCCGGAAAGTCCGAACAGGCGTTCTTTAAGGATCGGGTCGTTCCCATTCCACAGCGAAACCGAAAAGCAGATCCTTTGAGAGCGATCGCAAATTCCGCCAAGGCCGTCTTCGTTCCATCGGTATGCCCGTTTATGGGCGATATCGAAAGGAAAGTAGTTCCATGCGGAACCGTCAGCACTGTAATCCTCACGGACCGTTCCCCACGCTCGTTCGCTTAGATACGGCCCCCACATTTTCCAGTCTCGTTCCCGCGTGTCCGCGGAATCGAGTCTCATTTGTTCAGCGTTCTTTTTGCGCGGCATAAGGCCTTTGACCTCCTGCTTTACAGTACACCCGACAATCTTTTGTCTTCAACCGTCGAGCGACCCACCCATAAATGGGTGGGCTAAACGAATGGGGTGGGCTGAACGACTGGGGAGGGCGGTTATCGTTTAGGCGGCCCATATATGGGTCGTCGGGTCGCGGGATCGTTTAGGCGGCCCATTTATGGGTCGCAACGGTCGATTCCGATAATTTTCTTTGATTTCCCGGGATTTGCTGTATAGTTACTAACCATTGGAATACCCTTTCGCGATGGGACCTGAACCAAAGGTTTGAAACCCGGTTCGCATTGCGCCCATTACGCAGTATTAGTGAGAATTTAGAAATGTCGCCTGCCAGCAACACGCAAGGTTCGGGAAAAGCTTCCCCGTCCGGCCGCGGCGCCAAAAAGCGCCGGATGGCCGAAGAAAGGCTTTCAGAGATCTTCGCCGAGGTACGGGAGAATCTTGATCGCGGACATTCTTCGAAAGCCGAATCGCTTCTTCGCGATGCGCTTGAGAACCACACTCATTCGAAAGAGGACGAAGCGCGGCTCACCCGATATCTTTCATTCACACTCGAAACGCTTGGACGCTATCGCGAATCCCTGGAGGTCATAGACCGCTACGACAACGAGGACTTGATCGGGGAGCTTTCGCCGGAGACGAAGATCTCGGTGATAAATCAGCTCGCGATAGCTCTCAATAACACCAACGAACATCCGAAGGCTGTCACGCTGCTGCATTTTTCTCTTGAGAGCGCGCAGGAAGAAGGCCTGACGTCCCTGCTCGGCGAGATCTATGTCGGGCTGGCAAGGGTCTATCGGAAACTGAACGAATTCCCGATAGCGATCGACAATGCGAAGAAGGCGCTCAACCATTACCGTGAGCAGGGCAACTGGCGTGGGATGGCCGAAAGCTATCACACCATCGCAACCAACTCGCAGGCGGAAGGCGACAGTAAAGAAGCGCTCGAGAATTTTCAGCAGGCGATCAAGATAGTCGGCGAAAATCCGGCCCCGTTCCTTCTCGGCAAACTCTATTCGGATATGTCGGGCACCTACTGGTTCCTGCGGCGGCCGCAAGATGGTATCGAATGTCTCGAGAAGTCCATCGAGTTCTTCTCCCAAACCGAACACAAGGTCCAGACAATAGCCGCTTACAACAACCTTGGCATCAACCTGATGCTTCTCGGCGACTGGCACAAAGCGGAAGAGATGGTCCAGCGGGCGTTGGACATCGCGATCGAGGTCGACCACCCCCACATCGCCGGAATACTCGATTCGCTCGGCGAATTGAAACTTCTCCGAAACGAACTCGACGAAGCGCAAGAACTGCTCGAACAGGGAATTAAGATCGCCGAAGATCGGGACAAACAATGGTACGCGATCCAGGCGATGCGGACGCTGGCGCGTTGCTTTCTGGCAAAGGGCGATTACAAAAAGGCGATCGCAACCGCTAAGGAAACCGTCCGGATCTGTTCGGAGATGGGCGATAACCAGTTCTCTAACATGGCGCGGCTCGTCCTGGCCGAAGCATATCTTCGAAAGGGTGACCGTAAGAGAAGCGAGGCGGAACTGCTGGAGATCGAAGAGAACGATCCGGAATCAGACCTGTTCGTGCTTGGGGACATTCAGCGGATTCGAGGGCTCGCTGCGGAAGTCAGGGGCGATATCAAGACCGCCGCCCATCACTTCAACCGCAGTGTCACGATCTTTGAAACCGCCCAGGATATCTATCACACTGCGCTTGCCCGTTACCATCTGGGTGCGGTTCTCGCGGAGAACCAGCCGAAGCGGGCTTCAAAACACCTGATCGAGGCAAGCGAAATATTCCGCAAACTCCAGATCCCCGATCTATATAGTTCCGCCGAAAAGCTGATCGCGGGGATCGGGCCGACGGATGGGGAAGAAGCTGAGGAATCCGCCAGTACACAGCTCCTGATGCAAAGGATCGCAGAAGCGACTGCTTCGCGCGAACTGCTTTTCAGGGAACTCGCGGCAGTGCTCCAGCAGGAAAGCAAGGCAAGCCGTCTGATCATAGCGGAGATAAACGAGCAGAAACGATACTATCCTTTCATTACAAATGGTTACACGCCTGCAGAGAGCTCAAAGCTGATCGAGCAGTTGAACGCCTCGAAGGGAACCGATGAGCAGGAAACCTTCGCCAAGACGCGCAACGTAGCTCTCTATCCTCTGAAAACCTCGAGTTCGCCCGCGGCAATGCTGATCCTCTCTCCGCGCTCGGGAGCGTCACTGAAGAATGGGAGCCAGCTGAGGCCGCTGTTGAGGGTCGTCGAGTTGGGGATGGATGTCTGCGCGCTCAGAAGCCGGGAAGGCGTCGTAAAAGCGGAACAGGAGCCCAGCCCGTTCACTTCCCAGAGCCTGATGCCGGGGTTCATACACTCGTCGCCGGCGATGACGGACCTGGTCGAAGAGGTGTACAAGATCCGTTCGTCTGACGTGACGGTGCTGGTAACCGGAGAATCCGGAACCGGTAAGGAACTGGTTTCGAGAGCGATCCATCTGCTGTCAACGAGAAAGGACCGGGCATTTGTGCCGTTCAATTGCACCGCGGTCCCAAAAGAACTCGCCGAAGGCCATCTGTTCGGTTACAAAAGAGGGGCGTTCACGGGCGCTGCGCAGGATTCACCGGGAATGATCCGCACCGCGGACGGCGGCACGCTGTTCCTGGATGAGATCGGTGATCTTCCTCTGGACGTCCAGCCCAAGCTTCTCAGATTTCTGCAGGAAGGCGAGGTCCAGCCGCTCGGAGAAAAACGGCCGATCAAGGTCGAT
This sequence comes from Acidobacteriota bacterium, assembly GCA_024640445.1. Classification (GTDB taxonomy): domain Bacteria; phylum Acidobacteriota; class Blastocatellia; order Pyrinomonadales; family Pyrinomonadaceae; genus Aridibacter. The sequence continues at coordinate 8,365 of JAHEEZ010000055.1, forward strand.
GTCCGGATCATCGCGGCTACGAACATGAACCTTGAAAAACAGGTCGAGAGCGGCCTGTTCCGGGAAGACCTGTACTATCGGCTGAATGTGATCAGGCTGCGGGTTCCGCCGCTTCGCGAGCGAAGGTCCGAGATCGAACCGATCATCCGTTACTACGTCAATCATTATTCGGCACGATTCAGCAAACAGAACCTAAAGATCACGCCGCAGGCGATAGATCTGCTGATGGTATGCGAGTGGGAAGGAAACGTGCGGCAGCTCTGCAATGAGATCCAGAGGATCGTCGCGCGCGCCGAAGATGGCGATGTCATCACTCCCGAACAGCTGTCGCCGGAGCTGAAAAGAAGCGCGACGCCGATCGCGCCGACCGAAGGCTCCAACATCACTCCGATATCCTCGCGCGCGGGAAATTCAGGCGTTTACACCATCGGGGCAAAAGGTGCGTCGCTTGAAGAAGCGGTTGCAGAGCTCGAAACGCAGATAATCACGGATTCCCTTCGACGCAACGACGGAAATATATCAAAGGTTTCCCGCGAGCTCGGGCTCACAAGGCGAGGGCTTTATCTGAAGATCGAAAGATACGGGATCGAACGCGCGGCGTAAGCCGGTCCCGCGTACACAGCTGCCTTCTTTGACTATCTCTCATCCCCTGAAGTAGTCTGACATCCTTGGTCCGGTGGAACCCGCCCGGCCACTTGTTGAATTTCTCGTTCATAGGGAAGAAAGGATGATCAGGACCGACGAATCCGTTAAGGCGGAAATAAACCTCTACTACGATCTGTACGTGCCGAAAGGGATCTCGACCCCCGCGCCCCTTTTGATCTCGATCCACGGATACGCCGCACATAAGCGATACATGATGCGCGAGGCGCAGTTGATCGCTCCGGAGAACTTCGCCATAGCCTCGCTCGAAGCTCCGAATCGGTTCTGGCGGATTGCGGGCAACGGCGTTTACAAACCGGTCGCAGGATGGCTTACCGATCACAGGGCGGCGGAATCGGTTGCACTGCACCAGAATTTCATCCTGGATGTGATCCGGAAACACTCCGATGAAGGCACGGTCGATCCGGAACGCGTTTATCTTTACGGATTTTCGCAAGCCTGCGCCCTGAATTTCAGGTTCGCGTTCACCCATCCGGACACTCTCCGGGGATTCATAGGAGTATGCGGCGGCATACCTTCGGACCTGGGCGAAAATCCGGCATACGCTCCTACAAACGCCGATGTGCTCTATCTTTATTCGGATAACGACGAGTTCTATCCGCTTGAAAAGTTCAGGGAATATGAAGGCAGGCTTGCCGAATATCTTCCTTCCTTTGAATCGAAGCAATACATCGCAAAGCACGAAATAACCGAAGAGATGCGCGAGGATATGCGCAACTGGCTAACAGAAAATGAGGCCGCCTGAACCGGCGGCCTCATTTATTTCATTTGGGTTCTGAGATCAGTTGCCTTGTCTGTAAGCGATCCACTGATCGTACATTCTCACATCCTGCAAACCCGAAAACTCAAACATGCAGTAATCGTCAGTGTAGTCCATGAAATTCCGAATGGGATCGTCACCGGGATCTCTGCGGCAACTATTCCTTCCTGAGGGACAGCCGTATGCAGGCGACTGCTCGGCTGGCGTGTCTGCAACGTAATCGCCGTTGCCGTTACATCCGCCCTGGAATGTGTGGTAGAGGCCGAGCCAGTGGCCGATCTCGTGGGTCGCGGTGTCACCTTCGTTATAGGGTGCGGCGGTGCCGCCAGGCAGGCTCTGGTCCAAAAGAACAACTCCGTCGCGGGCCGGACCGCTGTTGTAATCCGAAGGGAAATAGGCATAGCCAAGAATACCGCTGCCGGGTCTGCAGGAGTAGATATTCAGATCTTCAGCTGTTCCCTGGTGAAGTGCGTTCTTCATCGACATTTCCGAAGAACCGTAGCAGCCGTTGTACCAGGTCGAGTTGGTGGTTCTGTCAGTGCCCGCAAGCGTGAACGTGAACCCTGTGGCTGCATACGCGGCATTTAGAACGTCGATCTGGCTGTTTATCATCCCCGATGAAATATCGCCATTTGACGCGCCGGAACCCTGATTGATCACGTGCCAGTAAACGTTGACCACAACGTTTTGGGGCGTCGGGTTGGGTGTCGGGGTCGGAGTCGCGGACGGGCTTGGACTTGGCGATGGCTTTCCTTTGTTTCCGTTTCCGTTCCTGGCTATTGCCGAATTTCCTCTGATCCTCGCCATCCTCGCCGCGAAATCCATTTCCGCCGCCGCGATCTTTTCCGGATCGTGATTAGTGGCGCAGCCTCTTGTACCGAAAACAACAACCGGCTTCTTCTCGTCATCGCGGCCGGTCTTATTCTCAAGCTGCGCCCTGGTCGTCTGGCTGACTCCCAGCAGAATGGCAGCAATGACGACGAACCCCGCCACCGCAAGATACACGCTGATCTTCTTCATATCCTGTTCATACTCCTGTTTAATTCTTTTTAAGAAGCGGAAGGGGTTCCGCTATTCACACCCGAACCGGCGTTTACGAAAGTTCGAACAAGTTATGCGTTTTCGGACAAACAGTCAATGATTTTTTGTGGCCAAGAAAAATCGCTGCGCAAACTGATCGCAGGTCACAGTCATCACACCGGCCGTAATATCGCCTTTAGGATCAACACATTATGAAAAGACACGCAAACCTGACCTGCCTCCCCCTCTTTGTATGCGCCTTCCTTTTCGCCGCCTGCACGGCAAACCCGCAAACGGTTTCGGTGGAACAGCCGAAGATACAGGAGATCCATTCTCCGAATGTGAGAAGGATACTCCAGAGCGCTTTACAGCAGACCCACACGGTGACCGGATATACCCAGAAATACTTTTCGATCGACTATCCCGGAGGCGACGTTCCGTCCGACACAGGAGCCTGCACCGATGTGGTGATCCGGGCGATGAGAAATGCAGGCGTGGATCTTCAGAAAGAGGTGCACGAGGACATGAAGGCGAATTTCACTGAATATCCGCAAAAGTGGGGGCTCAACAGTACCGACACGAATATCGACCATCGAAGGGTGCCGAACCTGCAGGCGTACTTCAAAAGGAAAGGCAAATCAGTGCCGGTCAGTTCAAAGGGAAAGGACTACAAACCGGGCGACATCGTCAGTTGGGATTTGAACGGAAAAGGGATCACACACATAGGCCTGGTTTCCAATCGGTGGAACCCGGCTTCGGGAAGGTACCTGATCATTCACAACATAGGGGGCGGAACGCGGCTTGAAGACAGGCTCTTCGACTGGGAGATCACGGGACACTACAGGTACTTTGAGGACTGACGGAACGCACGCATCCTGCGTGCACCGAGCGAAGCTCGAAATCCAGACTGAAAACTGAAAGCCGGAGCACGAAGCAGGCTAAACAGCCCACCGCTTACTTCCGTCTGGCACGCTCCCTGACGGTCGCGTTTCCGCCTTTGGAAATCCTCAGTACACAGCACTCATCACCCATCACTTCTTCGGGGGATCTGCTCGATCCTTACATCCTCGCTTGTTGATTCTGCAAGGCGGCCCTTCGGGTCCCTGCAGAATTCGGTTACAAGGTCCGTGAACAATTCAGGCTTTTCTTCCTGCGGGACGTGTCCGCAGTTCTTCAGCACCACAAAACGCGAGTTCAGGATCGTATCGTAGAGTTTCTCGCCGTTCGAGATCGGGATCACCAGGTCGTTGTCGCCCCAGATCAGGAGCGTAGGCTGTTCGATCAGGTGCGCGTCCTCCACAATTCTCGAAGCGTCCCAGTTCCTGGATGTAAGAAGTACCGAGCGATGGGCGTCCGCCGCCTTCAGGGGCCTACGAATCGAATCGATCCTTTCGCGCGTGATCAGGTGATGGTTCGCAGGGTCGATGGTGTTCTGCATACGGAATCTGAGAAACGTTCGTGAATCCACCAGAAAAGGCGTGATCACCTCGCCGACTCCCGGGACCTCGGCGAGCTTCAGCACCGGATGGTTCTTCGGGTCGTTGTTGCATACCGCATCTACCAAAACCAGCTTTGCCACCCGCTCGGGATTGTCCAGCGTGAACCAGGTGCAGACCGCGCCGCCATATGAATTACCTACAAGCGTCGCCCTGCCTATCCCAAGACGGTTCATGAATCTGTTGAGGATCCTGGAATGCGAAGCGATCGAATAATCGAACCAGGACGGCTTGTCGGAGAAGCCGAAGCCCGCCAGGTCCGGCGCGACGACGTGAAAGCCGCTTTCGACCAGCATCGGCGCGACGGTTTTCCATACATATGTCGATGCGGTAAATCCGTGGACGAGAACGAGCGTCGGGTCTGAGGAATCGCCGAATTCCTGGTAATGGATCGATATTCCGTCGATGTCGACAAAGTGGGAATGCTCCGAATGGGCGATCAGGTCCGAATTCGCGTGAAAGTCTACAGTGTCGGCACGCGTGAGTAATTTCCAGGCGACCGCGGCGCCAAGCGCGCCTCCTACCCCAAGTGCGATGTGTTTCTTTTTCATAGCTTCGTGCCCTTCTGATGCGTGAACTAATTGGCCGGGCTATCCCCTTATACCATAACCAGCTTCGGCCTGATCACCTTTTCCGTTTCATCGTATTCGCCAACCGCCGCGAGCGCGCCTTCTGCTGTCAGCATCGCAATGGGTTCGCGAATCTCCCGGACCACCGATCCAGGTAGAATTGGCATTCCACGCGCAACGCGTTCAAGATCGGATGCCGAAAGCGCATAACTAACAAGATGCGAAACCGCCTCTGCCAGCGGGAGTATTGGCGGCAACTCCGCATCAGAGATCGATCTCTCCAGATCTTCAAGTGTAATCGCCTGGTCGATCCTGAACCTTCCCGCGCGGATCCTCCTCAGTTCGGCAAGATGGCAGCCGATCCCGATCTTTCTTCCGATGTCTTCCGCAAGCGTCCTTATGTAAGTGCCTGCCGAACAGGCTACACGTAGTCCAAAATGCTTGGTGCCTGTTCCTGCGCCGACCTCGCCCGTCAGTTCAAGTTCGGTTATCAGCACCTTTACCGGCTGCCTCTCGACCTCCACTCCCTCGCGTGCAAGTTTATAAAGCCGCTTGCCGTCGATCTTCTTAGCAGAATACATCGGCGGGACCTGCTCTACCTCACCCCTGAATTCGTGAAGTGCCTGAGTGATCGTCTCCGGACCGACAAACTGAAGTTTGTCAGACGAATTGCCATCTGGGTCGTCGCGCCGCTCGCCTGTGACATCTCCCGTGTCCGTTTCGAATCCAAAACGCAGCACAGCTTCGTATTCCTTTTCATCCGAATGCAGAAAGCGAGCAAGCCGCGTCGCTTTTCCGACGAGCATGACGAGAACACCCGTCGCGAATGGATCGAGCGTACCTGTGTGCCCTATCTTCTTTGTTTTCAGTATTCTGCGCAGTCGTGCGACAACGTCGTGCGATGTCAGACCCGCGGGTTTGTCGATAATGATCAGACCGTCCGGCATATTGGAGATTGTGTTTCCCCCCGTTTCGTTTTGCAAGCGACGGAGGTTAAACTTCCCACTGCGCAGGGGAAGTCAGACACAGATGAACGAAGATGAAGAAAGGAGGGTGTTTGGAGAAATACTGGATACTCAACGATGGTGCAACTGACGAAAGGGGAGATCCCCTTCGATCTCTCTCCATCCGTGTTCATCCGTTTCCATCTTCCGCTAAGTAGAATATGCGTCGATTCAAGAAACCCATCACCGACGAAGATAGGGACGTCAAAGATCCCGAGAAGGCTCGTCAGAAGACCTTTGACCGGGCCGTGAACCTCCTCACGTTCAGACCGCGGTCGGAAGCGGAGCTGAAGGAACGGCTGCTTGAAAAGCCCTGGACCAACGCGGAGATCGTCGATGAAGTGGTTGAGAAACTGAAGTCGTACAACTACGTCAACGACGAGGACTACTCCGTGTCGCTTGCCTCTTCAAAACTGAGGCAGAAGCCGGTCGGCCGGCACCGCCTGCGACAGGATCTGAGACGAAAGAAACTCGACAAGCAGGTGATCGAAACCGCGCTTGAAAAGGCGTTCGAAGAATATCCGGAAAGCGAGATGATCGATCTGGCGATCGAGAAACGTTTGAGGATAAAGGGCCGGCCCGAATCGCGCGCTGACCAGAAGAAGTTGTTCGACTATCTGATGCGCCTGGGCTTCGATTACGACCTGATCCGCGACAAGATCGGGACATTGGACGTTGACCATTGATCAATGACGGCTGTCTTCTGACTTCTGACTTCTGATTTCTGATTTCTGACTTCTGACTTCTCTTCCTTTGCGTCATTGCGCCTTTGCGGGAACCTCGTCGTGAATCGTAAAACGTGAATCGTGAATGAAAGAGAAGAAAGATCTACCGCAAAGGCGCGAAGACGCAAAGAAAATATGGCGGATTGGGCGGGCGCAGACTCCAGGCACCTTCGCTCCGCTCGCGGGCAGGGACAAGCCCTTCGCCTACGCCATCCTGTCTCCTGTCTCCTGTCTCCTGTCTCCTGTCTCCTGTCTCCTGTCTCCTAAGGATGATAAAATCACCTTTTATCCAAAAGGGCATATAGAATCACGTTATGAAAGGCAGCGAGATCAGACAAAGGTTTCTGGATTACTTCGAAAGCAAAGGTCACAAAGTGGTGCATTCGTCGCCGCTTCTCCCGGCGAACGACCCGACGCTTTTGTTCGTCAATGCGGGGATGAACCAATTCAAGGACGTATTCCTTGGCAACGAGAAGCGCGACTACTCACGTGCCGCGTCTTCCCAAAAGTGCATACGCGCGGGCGGCAAACATAACGACCTCGACGAGGTTGGAAAGACCGCGCGGCATCACACTTTCTTCGAAATGCTCGGGAATTTCTCGTTTGGCGACTACTTCAAGAAAGAGGCGATCACGTTCGCATGGGATTTTCTGGTAAACGAACTCGGACTCGACGAATCACGCCTGTGGTTCACGGTCTTCGAAGGCGATGACGAGGTACCGGCGGACGAAGAGGCTGAAGAGCTTTGGATCGCCGCGGGAGCAAAACCGGAGAGGGTCCTGAGATTCGGAAAGAAGGATAATTTCTGGCAGATGGGCGACACAGGACCATGCGGGCCGTGCTCGGAGATCCACTATTACATGGGCGACGACCCGGGCGATCCGGAAAAGAACCGCGCCGATCTTGTGAACGCCGAGTACGGCGACGAGAACATCGAGATCTGGAATCTCGTGTTCATGCAGTTCGACCGGTCAGAGGACGGGAAAGGCGGCTTCACGCTTGCGAACCTGCCGGCGCCATCAGTTGACACCGGAATGGGGCTGGAGAGAGTTTCGGCGGTGATGCAGGGCGTCCGTTCAAACTACGAAACTGACCTGATCAGGCCGATCATTGACCGGGTCGCTGCTATCAGTGAGCAGGGAACAGGGAGCGGTGAGCAGGCAAACGTAGGGGAGGGGCTTGTCCCCGCCCAAACCGACATTTACGACTCGTTCGACGACGAGAAGAAATTCGCGTGCCGCGTGATCGCCGATCACGCCCGTGCAACAGCGTTCGCGATCGCTGACGGCATCCTGCCCGGCAATGAGGGCCGCAACTATGTACTTCGCAAGATAATGCGGCGGGCGATCTATCACGGACGAGACCACCTCGGACTGACCGACCCGTTCTTTAATGAGGTTTGTGATTTCGTGATCGGCGAGATGAATGAGGCGTTCCCTGAACTCGAGGTCCAGCGAGGCTTCATACGAAAAATGGTCCTTCTTGAAGAAGAGCGATTTGGGAACACTTTGACAGAGGGATCAAAGCGATATGAGGAGAAACTCGGAAAAGTAAGTTCGGAAAACGCGGAACTTTTTACGGAATCCGCGAAGCTCTTCGACACCTTTGGTTATCCGCGAGACCTGATACGAGTTCGGCTCGAGTCTCAAGGGCTCAAATTTCCTGAAGAAGAGTTTGACGAGAAGTTCGACAATGCGCTTGGAAAGCTCCAGGAGCAGAGTTCGATCGGCAAGACCCAGCAGGCGGAGAGAATTAATCCTATTTACGCCAAGCTTCTCGAGGAAGCCGGTTCCGGCAAGTTCCTCGGTTACGAATCGATCTTCGTGGAGGACGCGCGGGTGCGGGCTTTGGTCAAAGGCGATGATGTAGTCGATTCACTGGAAGAGGGTGACGAAGGGCTTATCGTCCTGGACAGGACCCCGTTCTACGCGGAATCGGGCGGACAGGTCGGCGACCGCGGGAAACTGTTCAATCATTCGGTCCACGTCAACGTGCTTGACGCGTTCGCTCCCATTCAGGGCGTAACGGTGCACAAGTCGAAGATCAAGAGCGGCTCGGTCAAGGCGGGCGATTTCGTGACCGCTTCGGTGGATGCGGAAAAGCGAGATGCGACGAGGCGGAATCACACCGCGACACACCTTGTGCACGCCGCGCTGAAAGAAGTTCTCGGAACTCACGTCAAGCAAGCCGGCTCCGTGGTCGCCCCGAACTATCTGCGTTTTGATTTCACTCATTACCAGCCTATGTCCGAGTTCGAGGTCCGCGAGGTCGAGGATCTTGTAAACCGCTACATTTTGGAAAATGAGCCGGTTGCTACTGATGTCATGGCGATCGAGGAAGCTATGCGAAGCGGAGCCGTGGCAATGTTTGGCGAAAAGTACGGATCTGAGGTCCGCGTACTTTCCGTCGGCGACGGTACTTTTTCGAAAGAGCTTTGCGGCGGTACCCACGTCCGCGCGACGGGCGACATAGGCAGTTTCAAGATCACTGCAGACGAGGCGATCGCTTCCGGAGTCAGGCGAATACGCGCCATCACGGGACTCGACGCGTTCAGGCGGTTTCGCGAGGACGAATTGCTGATCGACCGTTCTCTCGGCGTACTCAAGACCCAGCGCGACCAGCTTCCGGTCGCTATCGAGAAGCTTTACGAGGACCTCAAGAAGACCAGGAAAGAGGTCGAGGACCTGAAGCTGAAGATCGCCACAGGAAACGCGGGCGGGTCCGCGAACGGCGACGAAGCGAAAGAAATAAGCGGCGTAAAGGTGCTCGCAAAAATGGTCGACGACCTGGACCCGAGCGGAATGCGTCATCTCTCGGATACGCTTATGGCGAAGGTCAGGTCCGGCGTGGTGATCATCGGCAGGAAAGGCGACGGCAAGGTTTCGTTCATCGTCCGCGTATCGGACGACCTTACGGATCGCGTTAAGGCTGGGAACATAATTCGCGAGATCGCTCCGATAGTGGGAGGCCGCGGCGGCGGCAAACCGGACATGGCCGAAGGCGGCGGCTCGGAACCCGATAAACTGTCGGAAGCGATCGACGCGAGCTACGGAGTTATAGAAAGAATGTTGGAATAACAGGGATGAAGGGGATAAAGGAGTTAGAATTGTTGCGTCAGTTTGAGTTCTTATTGAATCCCCTGCGCAAGAGTTTCAAATCGGGAGCTCAACAAGATGGACAGGAT
>JAHEEZ010000256.1 GCA_024640445.1 Acidobacteriota bacterium
GATCTTCAGCAATCATTCCTGCGATCCGAACATAGGCGTCCGAGGCCAGGTCGTCTTCGTCGCGATGCGGGACATCGATCCCGGCGAGGAACTCACTCACGACTGGGCAACTACCGATGACGACGACTATGAGATGGAATGTCTTTGCAGCGCGGAGAACTGCCGCGGAACGATCACAGGCAAGGACTGGCAGAGAGAGAAACTTCAGGAGAAGTACGCGGGGTACTTCTCCTGGTACCTTGAACAGAAGATCTGCGGCGTGGTCCAATCCTGAGCAATCACCTAAGGAAATTCAACCTTTGAGATCGTTCCAGGAAAGATGTTCGTGACGAATATGGTGCCGGTCTTGCCGTCCCGGGCCATCGAAGTTGGCGTGATCAGGAATCCGGAAACGACGGCCGGAGTCGCATCGGGCGAGCTATAGTAACTCAACCGTCCGGGTGCGCCGGCAAGTTGGTTCGCGCTGAATTCCAGAGTGTAGTAACTCCCGCCCGGGTTGCCGGCAAAGATCCCGGAATCATTATCGCCCAGCGCCAGCACATCGATCGCCGAGCTGAGATTCGGGATCAGCACAGATGACTGCGCACCTTTCAGATCCACTACCTGAACCTCAGACAAGCCGGGAACGAAAGGAAACCCGGTGAGCATCGGCACGAGCAACCGGTTGCCCCAGCGATGGATATTGTCGGGCACGGGTTCAATGAACGGTCCCCCGATCATAGGAAAGAGCGGGTTCGGCCGGTTCGGGAACACGATGAACGTTGTTGCCGATCCGCCTCCGGTGTTGACCTTGTGGATCAGGTTGAAGGCGGCGTCGACTATATAGAGGTCCTTCTGGAACATTTCAACGCCGAACAGATGTCCGGCCCTGACATTGTCGGGATAGCCGGGTCTCGGTTCGCTTCTGTAGTCGGGAAGGTCCACTACCACTCTGGCAGACACCGTTTTACCCTCCGCGTTCGCGATCGTAACGTTATTCCCGCCGGCCAGTGCCGATTGGTCCGCGGCGGTCATAATGAATGGGCTTTGAACGGCTTGATATCCACCGGGGAGGGTGAAAGCAATAACCGAATTGAAGATCGGGGAAGACGGATTTCCCGTCGGCACTTCGAGTCCGGGTCCCACGTTCATCACCGCGTCGCCGACGCCCACAGTCACATACAGGGTATTTCCTGAAAGCAGAAGGCCCGACGGTCCGTCCGCATCCGGAGGACCTCCGAGGTTGTTGACGCCGGAGGGAAGCCCCTCTAAGAGCGAGGTCCTGTTTCCGGTAAATCGATCGACGATCGATACCCGGCCCGTGTTTGATGACGGAAGACCGGCCTCGGCAACCAGCAGCGAGTTTCCGGCACTCAGGGTGATCTTGGTCGGGTGGTTCAACCCGACCGAATGTACTGATGTAGTTTGCGAGAGGCAAAATTGCCCGGCACCAAGCGCAAGCGACAGAGCGATGACATATCCAGATTTCTTCATCTTTCTTCTCCTTGAATTTTTGTCTTCTGTCACTAACGCGACGCGAATCCGGGAAAAGGCTCAAAATGATCGTTTCTTTGTCTGATCTTGCTAATTCTTCGAGGCAAAAGTTTATTGACTTGCAATTGTAGCGGGGGCTACTATCTAGCCTTTCCGATACTTATATGGCACCTGAGCCCGACACCGCACGGGAGATCTCCCGCATCCTCCGGGAATGGAGTGAAGGCAACGCAGATGCCTCAGACGAACTGATGCCGTTGGTCTATGAGGAATTGCGCCTTCAGGCCTCCAGATACCTGCGGAGGGAAAGGCAGGGTCACACTCTGCAGACTACCGCGCTGATCCACGAAGCCTATCTGAAATTGGTTGACCAACACGAGGTCAACTGGCAAAATCGCTCACATTTCTTCGGTATTGCCGCAAAGGCGATGAAGAGGATCCTTGTCGATTACGCAAGGGCGAGGAATAGGGAAAAAAGGGGAGGCCGCGATGAAAATGTTCCTCTTGATGAGGCACTCGCTGCCGTTTCAGAGGAGAAGAGCAGAGAGATCATCGCTCTTGACGAGGCGCTTTCCCGATTAGCCGAATTCGACGCCCGGCAGGCCGAGATAGTGTCACTTCGGTATTTCGGCGGCTTCAGCATCGCCGAGACGGCGGCATCGCTGGGTATATCAGAAGCAACGGTCAAGCGTGAGTGGAATTCAGCCAAGGCATGGCTGAAACGAGAGGTATCCCGGTAGCCGCCTGCCGGCCAAGATGGACACCGATAACTGGAAGAAGATCAAACGGGTTTTTGATGCCGCGCTTGAAAAGGAATCCGGCGACCGGGCCCATTTTCTCGAGGAGGCTTGCGCGGATGACAGTGCGATGCGGCGCGAGATCGATGAGCTGTTGGTCGCGTTTGGCGGGGCGGAGGGTTTTCTTGAGGCTCCCGCCGCAGAAGCGATGGCATCGCTTCTGGTCTCCACTCCCCACAGGCTCGCGAACGGGCTCCGCATAGGACATTACGAAATAGAATCTATGACCGGCTCGGGCGGGATCGGCGAGGTGTATCTTGCCGCCGATAAAACGCTGGGCCGAAAAGTAGCGATCAAGGTCCTAAACGAAAGGCACCTCGCCCAAGAGTCAAACCTAGAACGGTTCAAACACGAAGCGATCGCCGCTTCGGCACTCAACCACCCGAATATCGTCGTGATCCACGAGATCGGCGAATTTGAAGGCCTGACGTTCCTGGTCAGCGAATATATTGCCGGTAGAACCTTGCGGAAATTGATCTTGGAAAAGCCTCTGTCCGAGGACGAGATCCTCGACTTCGCCATTCAAATTGCGAGCGCACTTGAAGCAGCCCATAAGGAAGGGATCATTCATCGGGACATCAAGCCTGAGAATATTATGATCAGGCCCGACGGCCTTGCGAAGGTGCTGGATTTCGGGCTTGCGAAACTTGCCGTTGGGGCGGTTGGGGCAGCAGTTCCGGCAGTGCCGGTGCTGGATCCGAACCATACCGCGGACGGGCTCATTGTCGGAACGGTCCGCTACATGTCGCCTGAACAGGCTTCCGGCAAATCAGTCGACTCCAGGACAGACATATTCAGCCTTGGTTCGGTGATCTATGAGATGCTTACCGGCGTGACGCCTTTTGAAGGCGAGACACTTGCTGAGACTGTTTATAACCTCAAGAATCTGGAAGCAGAGAACCCTTCCCGCTTTGCGCCGGCGGTTTCCGAAGAACTTGAAGCCGCTGTGCTCAAGATGCTTGCGAAGAAGAGGGGCGACAGATATCAATCGATGGAGGCCGTTCTCGCTGATCTTCGCCGAATACTCAAACAAAAGGAGTTTGAAACTGAGTTGAGGCGTAGCCGGGAAGCGGTCGGTGTCGATGAAGACAGGAAATCGTCTGATTGGACATCAGTATCGACAGGTGCTAGCTCCAGGTCCAAGACTGCATCGGTCGCGGTACTTCCTTTTGACAACCTTAGCGATGACCGGGAAAACGACTACTTCTGCGAAGGCCTCGCTGGAGAACTGCTCAACGCCCTTTCGAAGATCGAGCGGCTTAAAGTTGCGGCGCGAACGTCTTCCTTCACGTTGAAAGGAAAGGGCCGGACGCTGAGAGAGATCGGGGAGATTCTCAAGGTCAAGACCGTTGTTGAAGGAAGCGTGAGACGGTCCGGCGATCGTGTTCGGATAGGGGTGCAGTTGGTGGATGTCGATCAGGGATTCAGTATTTGGTCGGAGACCTATGACCGCGAGTTGAAAGACATTTACGCCGTTCAGGACGATATTATCCTTGCCGTTGCGGAAGCACTTAAGATCAAGCTGTTGAGCGGCGAGGAAGCTGCGGTACGTAAACGATATACTCAGAACACCGAGGCGTATCTCCTGTATCTGAAAGGGGTTTATTACCGCTGGAAGCTCCTGCCGACAGAGTTCCAAAAGTGCCGGGAGTATTTTCAAAAGGCGATCGATGCCGACCCCCTCTTTGCGCCAGCGTATTTCGGACTCTCGTCGTATTACGGCTACGGCACGGCCTGGGGCCTGCTCTCGATCCCGACTGACGAGGGTTGGCTGAAAGCCGAGGCGGCGCTCGCGAAGGCAAGCGAAATCGATGACAGCCTGCCAGAGATACGCTTGTCGCTGGGTGCCTTCAGCCTGGTTCACTACCGTGATTGGGAGACCTCCGGCGAACTCTTCGGTGAGACTTTGGAACACGCTCCCAATCTTCCCGAGATCCATCACGCGTACGGGTTCTACCTTTTGACACTCGGCGATCTCGCAGGGGCGATCGCGGAGAGCGAACGGGCTCTGAATTTAGACCCACTCTCGCTTACCTACAGCAGATTTCTGGGGATCTGTCTATATTTTGCGCGCCGTTACGATGAGGCGATCCGGCAATTCGAGAAATCGTTGGAACTGGATCCGGAGAACTCCGATCTGCTTTTCCTTTTGGGCGAAGTGTTTGGTAGACAGGGGATGTATTCGGAAGCAGGCAGCGCTTTTGCGGCCGCGATGAGCCTTCAGGGGAACGCCCAGGCGGCTGCAAAATTCAGGGGGTGTTCCGACGAGGACTCTCTCTTTGGCGCGGTGCGCGAGATGGCCGACCGGAACCTCTCGGTGATGAGATCGAGAATAGATGAGGGTCATTTCGTTCCAGCGATCGGCTTTGCCCGTATGTGCGTCTTGAACGGTGACGTGGATGAAGCCTTTGAATGGCTGAGGAAAGCGATTGACGAGCACAATGTTTTCCCGCTTCTCTTCAACACCGACCCGTTTTACGACGGTCTTCGGGAAGATCCTAGATTTAAAGAGGTCCTGAATGATATCGGATTCTCGAGCACGGAATAACACTTTCTGAAGTATCAAACAAAATGAAGAGAATCGTCAGTTTCGCTGTGATGTCGATAGCGTTCGCATTTGTCTCACTTGCGCAAGAGTCGCCGTCCGTTCCCAAAGGCGGAAACACGGGAATAC
>JAHEEZ010000056.1 GCA_024640445.1 Acidobacteriota bacterium
GCGAGGTCTCCGAAGTGATTTCCAACGCCATAATGAAGGGGATGGAGCTTAGTCAGGAAAAGCGTTTTCCTTCGGCTAGGGAAATGCAAAAGACGCTCCGTAAGGCTTATAACGAACTTCAGAAGTCGATGTCCGCTGACACCGTCGCCTTCAACGTTAACGATGCTCTCGGCGGAGATAGTTTCTCGGCCGACAAGACTGAGATAGTCTCCGGACTGGTTCCGGACTCGGTCGCGCCTGAGGTCACCCCTCCTGTTGATTTCGAAAAGACGGAGGTTATTGACCGTGGAACGATGCAGGAGATTGCAGATGCCGCATCGAAGTCTCCTGCCGTATCTGAGGACGCGTCCATCGGCGAAAGAACTGAGGTGATGACAGATCTGCCTTCGTTCGATCGATCAGACACCCAGGATCGTTCCGCCACTCCTCCGGTACCTTCTGTTTTCGAAACCAGCGAAGATGTCGATGTCCCAGGTTATGCCGGCGAAGTAGATTTCAAGACCAGCGAGGATATTGACGCCGACAGTTTCAGGACCAGCGAAGACGTGCACACCATGGATTTGGCCGACGCCGGAAGCAGGACGGAAGCGCCTGTTCCTGATGCGACCGTGCCGTTCGTCGCTCTCGCGCCGGGATCCGTACCGGATAGCGGCACCTTTGATGAAGAGGAACCTTCGACCGGTTACACGGAGGAGTTTTCCACGCTTCCCGAAGCAGGAGTCGATCCGGAAGATGAATATGCCGACGGCGAACCTGTCTCAGTTCCTACTGCAGCGGTGGCTGCCGAATCCGGCTCCGGCAGTTCCACCGGCAAATACATAGCTATCCTCTTGGGCCTTGGAGCGGTTTTGGTGCTCGTTCTCGGGTCCGCCTTCGGAATCGGGTACTACTATTACAACGGGGGATTTGGAGGCGGCGAGACGCCCCAGCCCACTCCTTTCGCAACGCCCTCAATGGCTGAGACACCGGTCGAAAGCCCGGCTCCGGAGTTGACGCCAGAGGAGTCTCCGCTGGCGAGTCCGGAGGAAACTGAATCGCCCGAGATGACGCCGGACGTGACGCCCGCCAGCACTCCGTCCACGACGCCCCGAAAGACCCCGGCCAGGACGCCTGTCAAGACGCCCGCGAGAACTCCGGTTAAAACGCCGGTGAAGACCCCGCCTCCGCAGACGCCAAGGCCGACACCGAAGAAGACTCCGAGGACGCTGCCCACGATCCTGCAGTAAGTTGTGGAGATTGATATGAGAAAACGAAGCTTGCTGATATTCCTACTAGCCGCGGTGGTGCTGGGTTTTGTGTCGTTTCCGCAGAATGCTGAGGCTCAGAGCAGGAAGGACCGGCGCCGCGCAGAGAATCTCGTGGTTGAAGGCGACACGCTCTACCGCCAACAGAATTACCAGGCAGCTATCGTTCGATATGCACAAGCCCTTGCGATAGTACCCACGTACCCGCTTGCTCATTACAACAAAGGCCGAGCGCACTTCAATCTTGAACAGTTCGACGAAGCAATAAGGGAATTCGGAATTTCGCTCGATCAGGGATACGACTCGCTGACCATTTATGGGATCCGCTGGCGGGCATACTTTGCGAAGAAGGATCTAGACGGCGCGATGAGAGACATTCAGCAGGCGATCAGCAGCGCGCCCCAGAACGATTACTTCTACATCGCTCAGGGTCAGATCTTCCACGAACAGAGAAAGTTTGAGGAGGCGACTGATTCCTACCTCCGTTCGATGGAACTTGGGACAAAGAATACGAACATAGGTTACCTTCTGGCACTCAGCTATAACGCGCAAGGAAACTGGGCGAAGCAAGAGGAGTACGCGAAACTGGCGCTCCAGTCGGCGACCACATTTCCGGACATGTCCTGGTTCCTCGCCGGCGACGCCCAACAGAGAATGCGGAAGTACGAGGATGCAATGAGGTCCTACCAGAACGCGAAGAGCGTCAACCCGGACCTCTACGGCATTTTTATCAATCTCGCTGAAACGTACCGAGTGCTCAACCGGCTGAAAGACGCGGTTGCAATTGCAGAGGAAGGGGTCAGCAAGTATCCCACGGATTCGACGCTCTTGATAAACATCAGCTGGTATTACAGTCTTTCTAACAAAAACGATGCGGCGATCGAATACGCGAAGCGCGCCACCGATGCCGCGCCGAACCAGTACCTGGGCTTCACGAACTTGTGCCGGGCGTACAATGACACAAACCAGTTAGCGCTCGCTAAACAGAATTGCGAAAAGGCGCTGCAGCTCCAAGCCGGCGACGGCGAGACATATTTCTACCTGGGAAGAACGTATCAGCTGATGGATGACGTCGACGCGGCCTTTGATAATTACGAAAAGGCGGTGACCGGTTTGGAAACCTTTACCAGGGCTAACCCCAATTACGCTGACGGGTACTACCTTCTCGGAAACGCGTACTCAGTTACGGAAAAGAACGACAAGGCGATCCAGGCCTATCTCGCCAGCCTTGAGATAGCTCCGCTGTTTGCCCGTTCGAGATTCAATCTCGGACTGATCTATCTCCGCGAGAACCAGATCGACAATGCGCGCGCGCAGGTAGCGGCGTTGAGAAATATCGACGCCCAACTGGCGAAACGTCTGGAGGAGGCGATAGGGAAGTGATGGTCTTGGCCTGAACAACTCAGATGGCAGATGCTCATAGAAGTCCCTCGCTCGTTCGATCTTAAGAGCACTGTGACTAGCCACGGATGGTACCAGCTCGCCCCATACTGCTTCGATGCGGACGCGGGCGGGCTTTCTTATGTGTTCACTGATCGGAGCGGCGGGAAGCCGGTGGATGCTTCCGCCGTGCAGGATCAGTCGGGTCTGAGGATCGAGATCAAAGGCAGATCGGCGGCGAGGGCCAGGGGCGTCGCTTTAGATGGTTTTGAGCGGGCGCTCTCGATCGATTCGGATTTCGGGGAATTTCACGATCTAGCGAAGAAGGATTCGCGCCTGTCATGGATCGCAAACGTGCATGCGGGCAGACTTTTGCGCTCACCGACCGTTTTTGAAGACCTCGTTAAGACCATATGCACGACAAATTGTACCTGGTCCCTTACAAGAGCGATGGTTGCGAATCTGGTCGAATCGCTCGGAGAGGCTGCTGATTCCGGAAACCGTGCCTTCCCGACGCCTGATGCGATGGCTGCAAAGTCAGAGGACTTCTATCGCAGTGAAATAAAGTCGGGATACCGCTCCGCTTATTTGCTTGAGCTTGCCGAATCCGTCGCGAATGGAGAATTGGACCCCGAATCATGGATGGATCCGGCGCTATCGTCTGAGGAACTGAGAAAGAAGCTGCTCGGCGTCAAGGGCGTCGGACGGTACGCCGCAGAAAATATGCTCAAACTGCTTGGGCATTACGATGGCCTTGCGCTGGATTCCTTTCTTCGCAGTGAGTTTTACAAGAGGCACAGCCGAGGCAAGAAATGCCCGGACGCGCGCATAGAACGTCATTACCGGAAATACGGAAAGTGGAGGGGGCTGGCGATCTGGTTCGACATGTGCAGCCCCGAACAGTGATGGGGAGATCGCGGTTAAGAGATGTCGGCTCTGATTGAGCGGGAAACGTCTGAACCTTACAGCATTCCGGGGCGTAGAAGGTGTGTTGACGGGCTTCGCGCAAGTGTCGAGGCGGGATGCTCCAGTTGATTTGACGACGGTTCGAACTATTTTGATTGGCCGGGCATCACAAGCGCTTTCAGATTCCCAGGCCCTTTCTGTTTATTACTACCTGGAGTATCCTTCTAGGAAACTGTAGGGGAGCCGCGTCCGGAGCGGATCTTTCGGGAGACAGAGGACAGTGCTGGAAAACGGAAAAGTACTTCAGCAGAGATACCGCATTGAAAGGCAGATCGGCCAGGGCGGAATGGGGGCGGTGTACCTTGCGACCGACTCTCGTTTCAATAGCACGGTCGCGATCAAGGAAACGCTGATCGCCGACGAGAATTTCAAAAAGGCGCTCGGCCGCGAAGCCCGCCTGCTGAACAGCCTCAAACACGTAGCGCTTCCGAAGGTCAGCGACCATTTCATAGAGGACAAGGGCCAGTACATCGTGATGGAGTACATCACCGGCGAGGACCTCTATGAGTTGATGGAAAGGTCCGGATCGGCGTTCCCGATCGAGGACATCCACGTTTGGGCTGAACAGCTTCTCGATGCGCTTGAGTATCTTCACAATCAGGAAAATCCGATCATTCACAGGGACATCAAGCCGCAGAACCTTAAGCTAACTCCCCAGGGGCAGATCATCCTGCTCGACTTCGGTCTTGCGAAAGGGAATCCGACGGACGCCAATCACAAGACCGCGGCAAACAGTATTTTTGGATATTCGAGACACTATGCTTCGCTTGAGCAGATACAGGGAACGGGTACGGATCCGCGAAGTGATCTCTATTCCCTCGCTGCGACCCTCTATCATCTTGCCACCGGAAAGCCGCCGGCCGACGCGCTCACGCGCGTAATGAACGTGATGAATGAGGAGCCCGACCCGCTTCAGCCCGCGAATTTTGTTCACGAACAGGTTGACGAGCAATTCGCGGCGGCGCTTGAAAAATGCATGTCGCTCAACGCGAATTTACGTCCGCAGTCGGTCGCAGAGATGTACGAACTTCTTTTTAGCGAGCAGAAGACCGTAGTCACGCAGAAGACAAAGGCGACAGAATCACTTTCCCAGGTATCCGTATTCTCTACACAGAACACGAAGATACTCCCCTCCGACAGGGATTCCGGCGGGACAAAGCCTTCAGATGTTCGAACGGAGGTGATGAACCCGCGTCACTCGGACTCGGACTCTGTGGCAACCAGGATGACTGCGGCTCCGCAGACCGGGGCTGGCAGTGGGGTCATTACGAACGCTTTCGGCGGGCGGAAGAGGCTATATGCCGCGGTTGCCGCTCTTGGGCTTCTGATCTCCGGATCTGTCATAGCAATGGTCTATTTCGCTGATATCGCCACGCCGGGCAACATCCCGGAGGTCAAGAGCCCCATCTCGAACCAGTCGAACAAGATCAGAAATCCGGACGATAGCCCGGCTGGAACCGAAACGGCGGATACCATTATGGATAGCAGTTCGGCCGATGACACAGCGATCGCGGAATCCGAAGGGAAGGCGTCCGACGCCAAAACTGCCGCGGCCCGGGACAAGCCGGGTACGGCGGTCGATACGCGTGCTAACAAGGGTGTCGCAGTGCCGAGCGAGTTTGATTTGCGGGAACTGAAAAGGCTCGAAAAAGAACTCGGGAAAGATTTTCAGTTCAAGATGAAGGACGGGAAGATCGTGACGGACAGCGTCATTGTAGACAACGACGGGGTATTGCTGAAGCCGATGAAGCCAGGCGAACCCGGAGTCCGGATTCCTATCTCGCGGGAGGAGTTTGACCTGCTCACGCCCGAACAGAGAAAGAAGCTGCGAATAGCTCTTGAAATGCGCCGAAATGCTGAAGAGCGCGCAAAGCGGATAGAATCCGCGAGGCCCGTACCGCCTGTACCCGAGGCGCCGCCCCCCGACCAGTAGGCAGTGACCCTAGAGTCTTGAACCTATGACCTTTTCCAGGGCCGACGTTAGTTCGTTGGCCCTCGTTCTTTGATCTTCACCTGCCAGGAACTCTTTTGTATCGATCGGAGGATGATAGAAGATCTCGACCTTTCCCGGCAAAGGGAACCTCCCTCCCTGCGGCCATATCTTGTTTCCGCCCCGGATCGTTACCGGGAGAACCGGTACGCCGGCGTCGATCGCTATTCGCGCCGCGCCCTGCTTGAACCTCGTCATCTTTCCGTCCGCAAGTTCCCTGGAGCCTTCCGGGAAAACGACAAGTGTCCATCCTTCCTTGAGGACCCTCAGGGATTCTTTCATCGAACTGACCGAACCGGCGCCTTCAAGCCTCACGGGGAAAGCGCCGAGTCTCGCGATGATCCTGCCGATTAGAAACCATTCGAAAACGGCATCCCATGCCAGAAAACGGAAGGTCCTGTAGATCGGAATGCATATCCAGTAAGGATCAAAATAGGTTTGGTGGTTAGCTGCGATCAGAAGGCCACGGCCGTCTTCAGCAGGTATATTTTCGATGCCCGAGAAGCGCAGTCGCCAGTACGTGCTGCCGAGCGTCTTGCCAAGCAAACGCAGTCCGCCCATCAGCGCCTTGGGAGGAGGTGTGAAGTTTTCTTCTGAATCGTTCAAACGCAAGAGATTCCCTGTAGCTCGAATTAGAATTACTGGAAGATTCTAGCCGCTGGGCATATATTTGCAAATTCGAGGCTTACTCGATCCCTTCCAGAGGAAAATAGTTGTCGATGAATTCTATATGCAGGCGCGGAATCCCGTCAGGACCAAGCCGCTTGCCTCTGACAACCGCCTTGATAGACGTGCTGTACTGCTTGCATTGCAATTCTATGAACGATCCCACCTCTAATTCGATCGAAGAAAAGATCGAAGCGCCGCTGAGGCTGATATTCTCGGTAACGGTGTCCTCACGCTTGAGTATATTGCCTTCCGGATCCAATACCTGGACGGTCACGTTCAAAGGGATCTCGTATCTGGAATGCCGCCGTTCTTCCTTTGAAAGGTGTTCCTCGATCGGCTCTTTCGGCGCGGCGTCGATTTCCCACATTCCCTCTTCGTGTTGGTCAGAGATCTCATAAATGATTGATGGGTCCTCGAGAAAACTCGCTGGGGGAACGCGGCCAATGAAGGCGACCCCAACGACGTAGAGCCCTTCATCCGCGCGCGTCTCTCCCTTGGTACATCGGCGGACGATCGCCCAGATGCGGTACTGAGCTTCGAGAAAATCGTAGCAGCGCATTTTTCTTGGCATTGGCAAAGCAAGAAGTAAAAGCCTTCCGCGCTTTACCGGTCTGCGGAGCGTGAATCCGGCGCCGAAAGCCGAAATGTCTTTCAGCCTGGTGATCTCTTCCCATCCATCGGCTTTGCTGTCTTTGCCTTCCACCTTCACAGGAAGTGTAAGCGCAATGCGCTGGATCCTTCTTGTTTCTCTATTTTTCACTTCGACTTCTGTTTTAGACTCCATCTGCATCCTCTGGTACCTGATTCGTCCGGTTGAACGGATCTGACGTCGCGAGATCGTTTTTACGGCTTAAAACCAAGATTTGAAAAGGTTTGGTGGGTTGCGCGGGAGATGCTGAAACGGTATAATTTTAGTTTATTCAAGCTAACAAATTCCAGATCATCAAAGCCTTCACGCCTTTTGAACAGGAACACAATTTTGAGCGATTTTTAGTTACCGGGGAACACTGATATGGATTCACTTTCGGACAGGAACCAGATCAACATTGAAGACGAGATGAAGAGGTCTTATCTCGATTATGCGATGTCTGTGATCATTGGCCGCGCCCTTCCGGACGTCCGGGACGGCCTCAAGCCTGTTCATCGCCGCGTGCTTTGGGCGATGCAGGAACTCGGCAATTATTATAACAGACCGTATAAGAAGTCCGCTAGAGTTGTCGGCGACGTGATCGGTAAGTATCACCCGCACGGGGATTCCGCCGTGTACGACACTCTTGTGCGTCTGGCGCAGGATTTTTCAATGCGATACCCGCTTGTTGACGGGCAGGGAAACTTCGGGTCGATCGATGGCGATTCCGCCGCCGCAATGAGGTACACCGAGGTCCGCATGCAGAGGCTGACTGACGCCGTGCTCGCGGATATCGAAAAAGAAACGGTTGATTTTCAACCGAATTACGACGAGTCCCTTTCGGAACCGATCGTCCTGCCGACCAAGATTCCGAATCTTCTTGTTAATGGCTCTGAAGGTATCGCGGTAGGAATGGCGACCAAGATCCCGCCGCACAACCTTCGTGAGGTGGTGGATGCGGCGATCGCCCTTTTGAAAGATCCCCAGACCACGATAAAGGAGCTGATCGAGTTGGTCCCGGGCCCCGATTTTCCGACCGGCGGATTTATTTACGGCCGCGAAGAGATCCACAAGGCCTACACAGAAGGAAGGGGTATCCTGAGGCTCCGCGCCAAAGCGAACATCGATCTGATAGGCCGCGGCAAGAGTGAGCGCAACGCGGTCGTCATAACCGAGATCCCTTACCAGTTGAACAAATCGAGGCTGATCGAAAAGATCGCCGATCTTGTCAACTCCAAGAAGCTCGACGGCATATCTGAGATCCGCGACGAATCAAGCAGGGAGGGAATGCGGATCGTGATCGAGCTCAAGCGCGACGCGGTCCCGGAAGTCGTTCTTAACAATCTCTACAAACTCACCCCTCTCCAAAGCTCATTCGGCATAATCAACCTCGCGATCGTAGACGGTCAGCCGAAAGTGCTCAACCTGAAGCAGATGCTTGAGGCGTTCATCGATTTCCGGAGGGAGGTCGTGAAGCGCAGGACCGAGTTCGAACTGAGGAAAGCGCAGGCGCGGGCGCACATCTTGGAAGGCCTTAACAAGGCGATCGACGCTCTTGACTACATCATTCCGCTTATCCGCAACTCAAGATCGGTTGACGAAGCGAAGAGTTGGCTGACAGGTGATTTCTCAAACCTTCGCGAGGTAACGAGCTGGCGGGGCGTTCCGACCGAGGTGAAGCTGGACAAATTCCTTGACCAGCTTGAGAACGTCATTGGGAGCCTCGAGTTCTCCGAAATACAGGCGCAGGCTATTCTCGACCTTCAGCTCAGAAGGCTATCTGCCCTCGAACGCCAGAAGATCATTGACGAGTATGAGTCGATCATCAAACTGATCGCCGAACTTGAGAACATACTCAACAACGAGAATGTGCTGCGTGAGGTCATTGTCGGCGAACTTGAAGAGGTTAGAAAAGATTTCGGAGATGTACGCAGAACGACGATCGTCGATGCGGGAGCAGAACTGAACATCGAGGACCTGATCCCCGACGAAGAAGTTGCCATTACGGTGACTAAAGCAGGGTACGTGAAGCGCACGCCGATCGCGACCTATTCAAAACAGGGCCGTGGAGGAAAAGGCAGGTTTGGCGCGACTGCCAAGAACGAGGATTTCGTCCGTCATCTGTTCGTAGCGTCAACTCACGATTACCTGATGGTCTTTACTGATGACGGACAGGTTTACAAGCTTCGTGTTCACGAGATTCCGGACGCGCTGCCTTCGGCGCGCGGCAAGGCGATCGTCAATCTTGTCAGCATCCCGAATGCCCGACGCCTGGTTGGCGTTCTGCCGGTGAGGGATTTCTCGGACGAAGTATTCGTTACGATGGTGACCAGAAAGGGCACGATCAAGAAGACGGCGCTTTCGGATTACCAGCACATTCGAGTGAACGGGATCAACGCGATCAATATCGACAAGGACGATGAGCTTCTGGACATTATCGAGACCGATGGTAAACGTCTGATCCTGATCGCGACGCACGATGGTATGGCGATCAAGTTCGATGAGAACGATGTGCGGCCGATGGGTCGTGCGGCACGCGGAGTCCGCGGGATACGGCTCAACAAGGGCGATTACGTTATCGGGGTTTGCGCGGTATCGCAGGATGAGAATGAAAAGATCCTGACGGTTTCAGAGAACGGGTTCGGAAAACGGACCGAAGTCGAGAATTACCGGCTTACGAAGCGCGGCGGAAAGGGCGTGATCAATATGAAGGCGACCGACAAGACCGGCAAGGTCGTGGCGTCGTTCCCGGTCGAAGACGACTCGGAGATAATGATAATCACTCAGCAGGCGAAGTTGATCCGCATCGGAGTCAGGAACATACGCGAGACGGGCCGTTCGGCACAGGGAGTTACCTTGATAAAGACGAACGAGCAAGACCGCGTTACCAGCGCGTCCCTGCTCGACATCTCGGATCATGATGACGACGTGATCGTTGAGGACATCGTCGAGGAGTAGGCGGAATAGTTGAGCACAGAAGTGAAGTGCAGGGCTGTGCCCTGCACTAAACCGATGGTGAATTTTCGAGACGTTTAGAGCAACGCTCTGCGTTGCTCTAAACGGAAAGCAGAAGAACCTCGCCCCCTATCACATCACTAATCACTTCCTAAAGACAACTCCACTGGCCACGGACGACCATCGCAGGCGCACCGCCTCCGCCGCCCTGGCAGGGGGATGAGTTTCGGCGGCAATCCGGACAGTAGACCATCGAACCGTCATCTTTGTCCCTTGGAAGGGAAATGAACGGCACCGAAGGCATCTTCACGGGAGCGCCGAATTCCACATCCGTGCCGAAAAAGGTCGGGTGTCCTTTCACCTTTCCCTCGCCCGGCTGTCCGGT
Source organism: Acidobacteriota bacterium (assembly GCA_024640445.1). Lineage (GTDB taxonomy): Bacteria > Acidobacteriota > Blastocatellia > Pyrinomonadales > Pyrinomonadaceae > Aridibacter. The sequence goes on from JAHEEZ010000056.1 coordinate 10,218, forward strand.
CATGAACACCACTGTCGCATCCCCGAAGTTCTCTTCGTTCGCGTTCAGGCAGGCGAGTGTCGCCCCGTCATAGCAGAACCGGTCGCCGGTCGAATAAACCCTCACCCGCGCGTCCGCCTTGAAGTTGTTGGCCGCGTAAAGCGAACCGGTCGAGACAAACGTCCTTCTCGCCTTGAATATGATCGGGCTGCCGAAGACCGAGTTGATGAAGGTGATCGGGTAGGAATAATCGCCCGCGCCGGGGTTTTCGACCGCGTTGTAGATGAACGCTTCAGTGATCGCTTCGGACTCGGAACCGATCACCGTGAGCGGCCCAGTGTCGAGCATCCTGATGAACGCGCCTCCGAGAGCCCACGGGAATCCGCCGCCGAACGTGTCCTCGACGATGACCGCTCCGACCCTCTCAAAATTCATCGAGTCGGCCATTTGCGTCGCCGTTCTCTGAGGGTTGACGAAGAACGATCCGTCGATCTTCCAGTTGGAATTCCTTATGTTCGTGTAGATTCCTGCGTCCGAGTTGAATATGAACCTGCACTCGCGGATCTTCACGTAATCGAGCTGCCAGTTTAGGTCGGTTTGCGGAAGCCCATAAACGGACATTCCCCGCCAGAAACTGTGAAACGTCACCCGCTCGAAACTGACGCTCTGGCTTGTAAGGTACGCTCCGATCGCCTCAACGCCGATCGTGTCCTTGTTGTTTTCGGCGATCAGCTCGATGTCCCGCATCACGACCTGCTCGGTACATTCGCCGATCCTGAACAGTGAGCGGTTCGTACCTTTGAGCCTGATCCTGCTCGGGTTGTTCTTTCGAACATTGTTCGTTGCCGCGCCGGTGTGAAGACCGGTGACCCCCTGAATGGTGACCCCGGAAGGCAAAACCAGAGGCCTGAAGTCCGGCGCGCTTCCGACCACATAATCGCCTTCGGGAAACCTCAATACTCCCCCGTTTCTGCTCGCCAAGTAAGCGAGTGCGCTGCGGATAGCAAGGGTATCGTCCGTGACTCCGTCACCTTTCGCGCCAAAGTCTTTTACGCTGTAAAAGCCGGAATCCCCGCTTAAAGAAGTCGGCCAGATGTAGCTGACCGGACCCGAGTACTGGTCGCCCGCGAATTCGATCTTGAACGACTTGTCTTCGCCCGTGAAACACCATCCGGAATCCGGCGACGCCGATTGAAACGTGGCGGAGTTCGCGACCGATGAGAGCACCCGCGTCGGACTGCCGGAGCAGGGCTTTACGTTCATGGGAGTGGTCCGGTCAAGGTCGGTGACTGTGACCTGGGCGGTAGGCGGCGCATATCGAACCGCACACGCCGCCGCCTTCTGCGTCGAGGGCACGTCCAGGATGATGTTGTAGCCTTCAAATTTGTTTTGCTGGGCGGCCGTCGGAATAAACGCGGCCAAAAGCATGATCAGTGCGCACAGAGGAGTTCCAAACTTCATAATTCAAATCCGGTGTCATTATCTAGTTGTTCGTTGTTTGCTGAGAAGATTATACAGGTGCGCGCCGGGATCTCGCAGAAGCGCCCGGCTGCACCCCGGTCCTTCCGATCATCCGTCGAACAGGCTCGGCGAGGCGTTCGCGCCAGATGTTAGCGGTTCAAGGCCGAAGTGTTCGTAAGCCAGCCGCGTCGCCATACGGCCTCTCGGCGTGCGGTCGAGAAAACCGATCTGGAGGAGATAGGGCTCGATCATCTCTTCGATAGAATCCTTTTCCTCGCTGATAGAAGCGGAAATCGTCCCAAGCCCGACCGGCCCGCCGTCGAACTTCTTGATGATGGTCAAGAGAAGTTTCCGGTCTATCTCATCAAGGCCGTACGTGTCCACTTCCATCCTGTTCAGCGCGTCGCGGGCTATCTCTTCGGTGATGCTTCCCTGATGTTCGACTTCCGCGAAATCGCGCACCCGGCGAAGAAGCCGGTTTGCGATCCTGGGCGTTCCGCGCGAACGCCGTGCAATGGCCTTGGCTCCGCTATTGTCGATCTCGACGTTCAATATCTTCGCCGACCGCTCAACGATCGTTTCAAGGTCCTCGAAAGTATAGAAATCCAGATGAAAGATGATCCCGAACCTTCCCCGGAGTGGGGCGGTGATCAGTCCAGGCCTTGTTGTAGCGCCAACAAGCGTGAACTTAGGCAGTTCAAGCTTGATCGAACGCGCGGCGGTGCCCTGACCGATCATGATGTCGAGGTTGTAATCCTCCATCGCGGGATATAAAACCTCTTCGATCGCCGGATTAAGCCTGTGTATCTCGTCGATGAAAAGGACGTCGCCTTCTTCCAGGTTCGTAAGAAGCGCCGCGAGGTCACCGGCTTTTTCTATTATCGGCGCAGCGGTCGAACGGAACTCAGCCCCCATCTCGTTCGAGGTAATGCCGGCAAGTGTTGTCTTGCCGGTTCCCGGTGGTCCCGTCAGAAGGATATGGTCGAGAGCTTCGCGCCTCTGGAGCGCAGCTTTCATATAGATACGCAGATTGTCCTTTATCTTCGACTGCCCGATGTATTCGCCGAGATGCGTCGGACGAAGTGACAGCTCGAACCTGCGCTCCTCTTCGCTGACGGGAGCTGCGGATCTGACATCTGGTATTTCGAAGGATTCGTTCATTTAGAGCGAGCAGGCGAGATCAGCTCCTTGCCAAAATCTGCAGACCGCGCTTCAGTAGTTTCTGAACCGAGAGCTCCGTGCCCTCCTGGACCGCCTTCTTGAGCGCTTTGTCGGCGGCCTTCTGTTGATAGCCAAGATTGACCAACGCGGAAAGCGCGTCGTCAAGCGCTTCCGAGCCATCGCCGTAAGAACCGTTCGCTCCCGCAACGGCTGCCGATTCGGAAGTAGCGAGATCGGCTATTTTGTCACGAAGCTCGATCACCATTCTCTCCGCCGTTTTCCGTCCGATACCGGGAATCGAGGTGAGCGCGGCGAGATTGTCGCTCGAGATAGCCGAAACGATCTCACCGGAACCCATAGCTGAGAGCATAGCGACCGCCAGTTTCGGACCTATTCCGGAGACCGCGATAAGCCTGAGAAATAAAGTGCGGTCCGGTGCGGAGCCGAAGCCGAAGAGCTGGAGCGCGTCTTCGCGCACGTAAGTGTGGATGCGCAGGCTGACATCTGATCCCAGATCGCCCAGCGAATAAAAGGTCGAAAGCGGGATGGTCACTTCGTACCCGATCCCGCCTACGTCGATTACCACGCTATTCGCGTTCTTTTCAATGAGTTTTCCGGACAGTGCAGCAATCATACTGTTTCACACTTGAAACACAGATTGTAATGTATTACAGAGTTTCGGGCAAAGCAAAATACCGAATCGCAGTTGCATTTGTTACCTTTTTCACAAAATCGATTTTTGGAATATAATCTCCCTTGCCAATGAAAGCCGATAAGATCTCAGAGCTCACAACCAACCGACTCAGCATCTACCTGAGATGCCTGAACGAACTGGCTTCCGAGGGGCGTAAGACCGTCTCTTCAGACATTCTCGCCAAACGATTTCACCTCAACTCCGCCCAGATCCGTAAAGACCTTGCGTGTTTCGGGGAGTTCGGCGTGCGGGGTGTTGGCTATTACGTCGAAAATCTTCGGGACCAGCTGACCAGGATCCTCGGACTTGACCATCACCACCGGGTCGGGATCATCGGCGCGGGAAGGCTTGGAGCGGCACTCGCCGATTACTACGGATTCACGCAGACAAATTTCACGGTCGCCGCGCTCTTCGACGCGGACCCGGGAAAGATCGGCGAACAGATCGGTGAGGTGAAGGTCTACGATGTTGCGAATTTTTCCAAGATCGCTAAGAAGGAAAGTATTGATGTGGCGGTGATCGCCGTACCCGCGCAGTTCGCTCAGCCGGTTCTCGAGCTTATTTCGAAGGCGGGCATAAAAGCCGTGATGAACTTCGCACCGACGCCGCTTCTGGCAGGCGAAGACGTTAAGCTGAAGACCATTGATCTCACTATTTCGCTCGAGAGCCTCTCCTATTTTCTCGCTCAGCCGGCACTGCCAAACGGACAGCAAAAATAAAAGATGAATCCAGTTTAGTTTTTTCGTCGTATGAAATATCATCAGACCAAGCGAGGATTTATCATTATGCAGTTATCACACATTCTTAAGAGGCTGGTTCCGTTTCTCGGAGCCGTTCTGTTGGGCGTATTTGTTTCCGGCTTGTTCTTCACCGCACCCGCCTCCGGCGAACCCGGATCGCGTGCTTATGAAGAGCTGAGAAGGGAGAACGCCAGGCTTAAGACGGAGAATTGCCGGCTAAAACGTGAGGTGCGGAAGGTCAGAAAAGCGGAATTCATTTTCGAAGACAAGATGAGTATTCCGGCAGTTCCCGAACCGCCCATGCCGCCGGCGCCGCCTATGCCTCCGGTCGCTCCGGCACCGCCGGCATCCAGGTAAATAGGCAGTACAAGAAAAAGAGCCGCAGATAAACGTCACTGGATTCCAGCCATTTTCCGTTTGGCAGTTCAGTTGTGTTAATCTGTGGCTCTGATTTTTTTGTGCGACTGTACCCGGACCCGGCCCTTTTTCCTTTGGGTCCGCTCGACCCGATAATGCAAATGAACGAATCCGAAGCGAGAGGGCTGATCGTGGAGATCGGCCGCCTGATGTACGAACGCAGTTACGTGGTGTCGTCCGACGGCAACGTCAGCATAAGGCTGGACGAGAACCGCATTCTCGCGACTCCGACCATGACTTCGAAAGGCCGTATGACGGTCGATTCGCTCGCGTTGACGGATCTGGACGGCAAGCCGCTCAGCGACACCAAAGCTTCATCCGAACTGGCGATGCACATCCTCATCTACAAGATGAGGCCGGATATCAAAGCCGTCTGTCACGCCCATCCGCCGCACGGCACCGCTTTCGCTGTCGCCGGACTTGCGATTGACAAACCTATACTCTCGGAGGTGATCCTGACGCTTGGGTGTGTTCCTCTGACGGAATACGGAACTCCTTCGACCGATGAGCTGACGGAAGCGATGAAGCCGTTCGTTCCGCACCACAACGCTTTGCTTATGGCGAATCACGGCGCGGTCGCGTACGGCAGGGACCTTTGGGAAGCGTTCGACCGGCTTGAAACTCTTGAGCACACGGCGAGGATCGCGATCCTTTCGAGGGCGCTTGGCGGCGCGAATGACCTTCCGCCCGAGGCGATTGAGAAACTGATCCACATACGCGAGCGGGCAGGATATCTGTCCGAGTCCGCGCGTTGCCAGTCGTGCGGCTACCTGCATGAGACGGGCATAACCTGTGAGCTGGAGGGAACCCGCACACCGAACGGGACCAAGATCTCGTTTACCCGGGAAGAACTGATCGAATTGCTGAATCAGGTGGCATCCAGAAGCTGATCTTAAGAAGAATTTGTCGCGTTTCGGTTCAATACCGCCGTTCAAATTGGCGAAAAATCGGAAAAGACTGTAAATTTGTAAGACATTACGCAAATCCACCAGGAGCTTGAAAACTAAATGCAAGAAGCACTAGGAATGGTTGAGACAAAAGGTCTCGTGGCGATGATCGAGGCCTCGGACGCAATGGTCAAAGCGGCGAACGTCCATCTTGTCGGTTATGAGAAGATCGGAGCGGGATTCGTGACGGCGATCGTCCGCGGCGACGTTGCGGCTGTGAAGGCGGCAACTGATGCCGGTGCGGCCGCCGCGCGCAGGGTCGGAGAACTCGTGAGCGTCCACGTCATACCGCGTCCGCACAGCAGCGTCGATGAGAATCTGCCGGTAGTGGTCAAATAATTTCTAACGCCCGGTTCGTATCGGCGAACGGCGGAACGCCGTCGCGGCGGCCGGGCATTCTTATCTCTTATGCGAATTGCCAGGATCCTCGGCACGGTCGTCTCCACTCAAAAAGACGAAAGATTAAAAGGCAAGAAATTGCTCGTGGTAAAGCCTATTAACCTTGACGGCACTGACCGTGATGATTATGTCGTCGCGGTCGATACCGTCGGTGCCGGTTTTCATGAACGAGTCCTTATAGTCAGCGGCTCCTCGGCGCGTATGGCGGAAGGCAACAAGGACTGTCCCGTGGACACCGCGATCGTTGGCGTTATCGACACCATCGATCAGACCGCACCTGAAAAATAGGATCGAAACCCACTTTTCCCGAAAGATTCCGATGCAGTTGGCGCGTGTAATAGGAAATGTCGTATGCACGATCAAGAACGAGTCCCTGAAGGGCCGGAAGATCCTGATCGTCCAGAACCTCGACGAAGATCTGAAGCCGGTCGGTTCTCCGCACGTCGCGCTGGACGCGATAGGTGCCGGAGTCGGGGAGCTTGTTTTCTGGTGCCGTGGAAAAGAGGCGTCGTTCCCGTTCAAGAGAGATGAAACGCCAACGGACTGCACGATCGTCGGGATCGTCGATTCCGATTCGCATATTCACAAGAAACAAAGCCTGAAGTAAACACATAATGCTCCTCGCGAAGGTCATTGGCAACGTCGTTGCGACACAGAAGAACCAGCGTTACGAAGGCGGACGGATAATGCTGTGCCGGGTCATCACGCCGGAAGGCGAGGATACGAAGGCGACAATGCTGGCTTTGGATTCGGTTGACGCGGGTGAGGGGGACATTGTCCTGATCGTCAGAGAAGGATTCTCGGCTTCGACCGCAGCAACGGGCCGGCCGGGTGCCGCCATAGATTCAGCGATCGTCGGTGTGGTAGACAGGGTAGACCTTTTGCCGGCTGAATAAGAAATGCGCGACGAGAACAAAAAGATCCTTGCCGACAAGATAGCCGCGATCCTGCAAAACGAATCGGGCGTGGAAGGTAACGAACAATTGTGGAAGGCGGTCAGCGAACTCGGAAAACGTCTTGAAAAGCTTGAAGGAGCCGCCGTCCTGAATACGTTCCCAAATCCCTCTTTAAGTTCCCCAGTTCACCCAAGTCTCGCAAAGTACTCTGTAGTGGAAGCCGTCATCATTCCTTCCTCAGATACAACCCAGGAAAAGACCTGCACGTTCGAACCAAACGAAAAGCCCTGCGACCATTGCTCCATGTGCAGTTCGCGGGGGTTCTAGCTGGTGAATCGTAAATAGTGAATCGGGAATAGAGCGTCCGACACACGTTAGTTTGTCGGAAGGTTTTTGAACCGCAGAGGGCGCAGAGGTTATTTTGGGGTGTGGTGTGCGACCCACCTTGGTTCGAATCGTGAGTGGTGAATCGTAAATTGATGGCGGGAGCCGGGGTTTCCGACTCCCGACTCCTGTTACCTGACTACTTACCCCTCATATCATTGGCGTCAAACTTCGGAGCTTCCTTGTTCTCAGCCTCGTAAAACGGCTCTTCCTTGAATCCGACGAGCGAAGCGGTTATCACCGCAGGGAACTGGTTCCGCGTCGTGTTGTAGTCCGTCACTGCCTTGTTGTAATCCTTGCGGGCTACGTCGATACGGTTTTCGGTTCCCGCAACCTCATCCTGCACTTTCAGAAACGCCTCGTTCGATTTCAATACCGGATAACTCTCGAACACTACAAGTAACCGGC
>JAHEEZ010000257.1 GCA_024640445.1 Acidobacteriota bacterium
GATCGACGGAAAGGGCGTTATTATGCCGGGACTGTCAAAGCACGGGAAAACGACCCTCACAAAAGCATTTCTGAAGGCCGGCGCGGAATACCTTACCGATGACTGCACGGTGATCGGTCCCGACGGATCGATCTATCCATATGCCACTCCATTGAAGCTGCGAATATCGGACAATGACGATGAACGCGAACTAAAGACGGCTGACCACTTCGGTTCAAGGGTTTCGACGGTTCCTGTTCCGCTCCACTGCATCGTTTTTACGGGCTATGTGGCGGACGCGGAATGGTCGCCCTCCGAGATCACCATAGGTGAAACAGTCTGGAATCTGATCGAACAGTTGTATTATGGTCCTGTGATAAGAGAGCATCCGGGAGAAGTTATGGCGCAGCTTACCCATCTGGCCGAGAGATCGTTACGTTTTCGGGGCGAACGCGGAGAGGCGGAGTACGTGGTATCCGATATTCTTGAGCGGCTTGAAAGAGTTTGAATTGACTTCATCAATGGACCAGAAATCCGATGTTCCGTACGATAATCCCGCCTGGCGAATCCTGGCCTATAAGGTACGAGAAAGGCGTATCGCCCAGCTTTGGGCGATGCTCGATGAATGCGGGATCCGCGGGATATTGATCAAAGGGTACGCTGCGGCGAGGAATTATCCTGACCCTTTCGAGCGGGATCTGGGCGATATCGATGTGATTGTTGCCAGATCTGACTGTGCCAGGGTGATGACTTTTCCGATCCTAAAGGATCTTGGGATCGATGTTCATTGCGGTCCCAGACATCTGGATGAAACCAGCTTCGATGAATTGTACAAAGAGTCGATCTCGGTTGAAATTGACGGCATAGAGATCCGGATCCCGTCTGCGGAAGACCACCTTCGTATCCTTTGCGTGCACTGGCTTACTGATGGCGGCGAACGAAAGGACAGGCTTTGGGATATTTACTGGGCGGTAAAGAACAGGCCTTCAGACTTTGATTGGGAGAAGTGCCTGGGCCGGGTCTCAGAAAGACGACAGCGATGGATCATATGTACGATCGGCTTGGCGCACACATACCTGGAACTCGAGTTGAACGATCTTCCATTCGGAGAGGAGGCCAAGAACGTTCCCGGCTGGTTGACGAGAGCGATCGAGTCACGTTGGAAGTCAGGGGTTTCGCACGTCCCGATCCATAACGTGTTGTCCGACCGGAAGACCTTCTGGAAACAGTTGAGAAAGCGGTTTCCACCGAATCCCGTGATGGCAACGATCAATATGGAAGGCGATTTCGAATCGTTCACGCGCCTGCACTACCAGGCGGGCCATATAGTCAAACAATCTCTACCGTCACTGAAAAGGATCTGGTACGTCATCTTTCCAAGCGGCCGCAATGCCTAACAACCCATTTTCAATAGCTTTGGATACATGCATTGGCGAAGGAAGCCTCGCACTTATCTCGGGTGATGAACTTGTCGCCGAAAGAGAAGGACTGCGAGGGCGCGGCGGTCGTCCAGATGTCGTGAACGCTTTGTCGTTGTTCATTCGTGAGAACCGTGCCTCTGCGCAGGACTTGGAGACGCTCTATGTAACACGTGGTCCCGGAAGTTTTACAGGGGTCAGAACGGGGCTTTCTGTCGCGAAGGGTCTGTCCTCGGTATTTTCGTTGAAAGTCGCGGCTTGCACGGTTATGGACGCAATGAACGTACTTTGCGGTGCGGAGCGGTGTTTTACAGTGATCTTCGCAGGCAGGGGACAGGTCGCATACCGCCTTTGCCGTGGAGACGGGAAGCGGATTGTGAACGAGCCTCAGATCGCGCACAGTATCTGCTCCAACGAAGAGTTCATTGAGATAGCCGCCGCGGAGGGTATTTCAAAAGTAATCGCGGAACCCAGGCTCTCATGCCCGGACGGAGCTTCATTCAAGGATCTTCTTGCAGCGAATGACATTACGCTTTCGAGTTCAGGAGGGAATATCGCAACACTTGCATGGAAATTCCTTCGGGATAACCCTCCGGAACTGCCGGAGCCTATGTACACCAGGGATTTTGAGGCGGGTGTTGGAAGATGAAAGTAAGGATCCGAAGGGCGCTTGCGTCCGACGCGGCTTCCGTCAAGGCACTGGAATTGGCGGCGGACCTTTCTCCATGGAGCGAATCTGATTATCGGGAAGAGGCCGGCCGAGAGGGATCGATCTTTATCGTCGCGGAGGCCGAACAAATCATCGGCTTCATCTTAATGCGTCTGATAACGAATAGTGATGACTTTTGCGCTGCAAAGACACCTCAATTTCACGCCGAAATACTTAATTTCGCAGTCCACACCACTATGCGGAGAAGGGGGTTGGGATCCGCCTTACTTCTTTCCGCGCTTGCTCAAGGCCAGAATCGTGAAGTTACCCGATACTTCCTGGAAGTGAGGTCGTCAAATTTAGCTGCTATAGGTTTTTACCGGATCAACGGTTTTCGGGAGATCGGGGTTCGCCGGGGGTTTTACTCGCATCCGCCTGAGGATGCGGTGCTGATGGAATGTTCAGGGGACAAAGTGCTTGCCAGAGTTCCGCCGTTTGGGTTAGTATTTGATTTATAGAAGACAATGAAGCCGAACGCGGATGATTCGGGATTCGATTTGAGAATTGACAACCATTAAGAGGAAGGTACACGAAACCTATGGACATTTCGACAACCGAGAACGTGAAGGAAGAGCTTATGAGAGAGAGTCAAACCTTCAGGGATCTAGTTCACCAGCATCAGACTTACGAAGAACGCCTTACTGAACTCGCCAACCTTACATACCCCAGCGAGACCGAACAAATCGAGGAGATAACCATCAAGAAGAAGAAGTTGAACGTGAAAGACGAGATTTACTCGATGATGCAGGAGTATACCAAGTCACACTAACACGCATGTAGAAAATTTTAGTAGATGGGGACGCATTTTGGCGTCCCCATTTATTTTTTGCATACTGTTGGGCTCAACGCTGTAATACCGGCATCAAGCGGCAAAATGATGATCTTATCCAACACGAGTGGACCTGACGGAAAATAGCTGGCAGTAGACGCGGCGTACTTGTTAATAACCTTTCCGTCAGTCAGTCGTACAATGTAAACCTCATTATTCCCGTAACTTACGTAGGCTGAGTACAAGCTGTCTATCAACATAGCACTGCCGACAATTCTACCGGCGAGTTTTCTTTTCCACATCCTGCGGCCGCTGCCAGCGGCAAGCCGGTATATAAAATTGTCGTTCGAAGAGACCAAGAGATCCTCTTGAAGGACGGCCAATTCATAAATGGAACCGCCGGTCCTGGATCTCCATTCAATTTCACTGTTGTCGCTGTTGAACGCGTACACCCATCCATCCGAGGCCCCCGCATAGAAGCGTTTTCCTGATCTGGCGAAAGCACCGGACGCTTCTGATATCATCTTGAATCCGCCAACTTGCACGCCACCAGTCATTGAAATTATTTGGACAAGGCCTTCAGAATCGAACGCCGCAAGTTCATTGCCGAATATCTTAAGACCGCGGAACTTCGCACCTTGCAGGGAAATCTCCCAAATTCTTGAACCATCTATACCGAAAGCGGACAATGTCCCGTCCGGACCCAGGAAGAAGAATCTCTTACCATCAAACTCCATGTGCCCCCCGGTAAGAAGCGTTCGCTGTCCTTTAGTAAGTGAGATGCCCGTCTGCGGATCGATCTCATAAACTCTGAACTGGCGGTTGGACGACTCTTCGCCTTCGATCTCGGCCACAAAACGAAGACGACCTTCAACAAACTTCAAATCAGAGATCAATTTGCCGCCGAATTCCACGGTCCACTGTAATTCGCCCGTATTTACCGAGAGTGCCTGAATGGTCGGGGAGTTCTTTGCCAAGAAGATTGTGCTAGCGTTATCAGACGCGATAGCGGTGTAGGAAGCATCGGGAAATGACAGGGACCAGCATTCGTTCAAGGGAAGTGTCCACGGTAAGCCGTCCTGGGCGTGCAAAGTGCCCACGCAGGCTAGCATTAGGATCAGAAAGGTATTTAGTAGTGAGGTAATTCGGAGTCTCATCAGCGCTTTTGTGTTTTTTAGCCCAGTTGAATAGAATTGTCGCTTACGGGAAAGAGGCTTGCCTCATTGAGCCGAACTCCTCGGATGAGCGGCAGTGGCGCGTCCGTTCGCTTGCAACACCTACAAACTCGGAGAAACATATGTCTTTCAACAAGATAATCATCGTGGGAAACCTCGGAAGGGATCCCGAATTGAGATACACACCGCAGGGAAATGCAGTATGCAATTTCTCTATGGCTACAAATGAAAAGCGCCGCGACAAGGCAGGAGACCTGCAGGACATCACGACGTGGTTTCGCGTCACTCTTTGGGGAAGGCAGGCGGAGAACGCTTCAAAGTACCTGCAGAAGGGAAGTCCTGTCTATATCGAAGGGCGCCTGCGCGTCGATGAATGGACCGATCGCGACGGCAATCCAAGGCAAACGCTGGACGTGAATGCGACGGACATGCAATTCCTTGGCGGCGGCCGGTCAGATGATTACTCGTCATCGCAGGACGATTCTTACGCTTCCGAGTCAAATACGTCGTCCCAGGCAGCTTCCGCTCCCTCAACCGAGCCTTCGGACGATGACATTCCGTTCTAAAACCAGGACCCTTGGATAGGCGACCCTTTCAGGCGCCTATCCATCTTCCCATTTCCCTGAACTTTTCAAACCTCTTTGAAAGGCGCTCCGATTCTGATATCGCCGAAAGCGCCTTCAGTTCGGACAGCAGCGCCTTTTTCATTCCCTTTGAAACGCGATCCGCGCCAAACCCTTCGTCATCTTCAGAAAACTTCCAGTCTTCCGGCTCCGGGATCACGATGTCGACGATACCGAGGCCCATAAGGTCTTTCGCGGTGAGCTTAAGACTGTTTGCGGCCCTCTCGGACTGGC
>JAHEEZ010000258.1 GCA_024640445.1 Acidobacteriota bacterium
ACAATTATCCAGTCAAGCCATTTCATTGATCATTTTTCATCGATCATCGATCAATTAGAAGGTCGGTGTTCTCATTGATCGATGATCATTGTTCGCTGTTCATTGAAAAAAGAATCTCGCGAAGTAATAAACCAAAGGCGCGTTCAGAAGCAGGCTGTCTAGCCGGTCGAGAAATCCTCCATGGCCTGGAAGTATGCTCGCGGCGTCCTTGGTCTTCGCACCGCGCTTCATCGCGCTCTCCGCAAGGTCGCCTGCGACTCCGAGAAGCGCCATCGCCACTCCCAGCGGAACTGACGCGTAATAGGGAAGTTCCCGGAAGAACAGCAGTGTGGACAGCGCCGCAAAACCGGCCGCAAGAACGACTCCTCCCGCGAAACCTTCCCACGTCTTCCCCGGAGAGATTCCCGGGGCCATCTTATGCTTCCCAAGGTTCTTGCCTGTGAAATACGCACCGACGTCGGAGCCCATCGTGACCAGAAAGAAGAACCCAAGCAGCTTTGTCGAGAGGCCCGGCTGGCCTTCAAAGCCGACCCGCATCGAAACCAGAAATCCTCCGAGGAAGGCAACGTAGAACACTCCGAGCATCGTTACTCCGATACCGGTCAGCATCTTTGAGAAGTCCTTCTGAAATCTGAATGTCTGGGTAACAAGCAGGATCACAACCGTCGCCGCCGCCATCAGCAAGAGAAGATCGGGTCCCTTTGCGGGGGCGTCCAGAAAGAAGAGGACAAAGAAGGCGCCGGAACAAAGATATCCGATACCGGCGTCCGCCTTAAGCTCCATCTTCTTCGTCAGTGTGAAGTACTCGAACAGACCCGCCACGAACGCCGCCGCGGCGATGGCTACGAAGAGCCAGTTCGCCTGCGGATAATCAGGGACATACGCCGGGAAGACGATGGAGAAGATTAGTACGGGCAGCGCGATGGCGGCAGTAATCAGTCGGCTTTTCATAAAAATAGATCCGGGAATTATGCTTCAGCGGATTCCTCGACTCCGCCAAACCTTCGATCCCGCCGTTGATATTCGACGATCGCTTTCAAGATCTCTTCGCGTCGGAAATCAGGGAACAGGGTTTCCGTCACATAGATCTCGCTGTATGCGATCTGCCATAAAAGGAAGTTCGATATGCGCATCTCTCCGCTGGTCCGGATCATCAGGTCCACTTCCGGAAGTCCTCGGGTGTAAAGATTTTCCTCGATATCATCCTCAGAAAGATCGGACACAGGCCGGTCCTCGCTCAGGAGTCTTTCGCACGCGTTTATTGCGGCTTCTACAATTTCCGCTCTGCCGCCATAGTTCAGAGCGACATTTATTAGCGTTCCGGTATTCTCCACGGTACGATCTTCCGCACGCCGCAACTCCGCCTGCACACCTTCGTCAAGCCCGTCGATCTTTCCAATTGCGCGAAAGCGTATGTTGTTGCGGTGAACGCTCTCCAGCTCCTGACCGATGTAGTACTTCAGCATCTGCATCAGTGCATCGACCTCTTCCGCCGGACGTTTCCAATTCTCCGTTGAGAATGCAAACAGGGTGACTACCTCGATCTCAAGCCGCCCGAACGTGTCAAGTATCGCCCGGACCGATTCCGCGCCCTCGCGGTGTCCGAACACTCTCGGCTTGCCGCGGAGCTTTGCCCATCTCCCGTTCCCGTCCATTATTATCGCGACGTGGCGGGGAAGGCGCACGAGGTCTATCTCCGAAAGGAGTTCCGCCTCCTTTGAACCGGGTTCGACCACCTCTTCAAAATTCTTGTGCATCCGTTATCATTCGGGCGCCATTTTCGCGAATGTGCGTATAACGGCATCCAGATTCAGGGGACCGTAAATGTGAGGGTAGATCTCGTTATTGGTCGAAGCCTCCTCAACCAGTTCTGCTTTGAGCCTCGCCGGATCGATCTCGAGGATCACCAATTCTCCGGCACTCTTGTAATACCTTTCAATGACGGCATCCAGCTGATCCTCGAAACTGCAGTGGATGAATCCCTCGTCGTCGAGACTCGGCGCGCGGTACTCCATGCCGCCCTCGGCTTCGGCCCACACTTCCGGCATCACGATATGATAGATCTTCATATGCTCAATCCCGAACGAACGTCCTATCCGTAATCCACCGAAAGCAGGGTCAGACCATTAGCGGGCGCTGTGATCCCGGCAAGTTCGCGGTCAAGAGTAACGATTGCGGTTCTTATCGAATCTTCCTCGCGCTCGCCGCGTCCCAATTCGAGCATCGTCCCGATGACGGACCTGACCATATACCTTAGAAAGCCGTTTCCGGTGATCCGAAATTCCAGCATCGAAGCACGTGACCGTTCGTCCCAGCGTGATTCTATCGAAAAACCTGAGATCGTGCGGACCTTATTCTCGGAATCGGACCCGGCGGAAGAGAACGCTGTCCAGTCGTGCTCACCGAGAAAGAGATTTGCCGCCTGCTTCATTCTCTCCAGGTCCAGCGGCCTTTGTTCGAGGTGCGCGTAGCGCGCCCAGAACGGCGACATCACAGGAGCGTTGATGACCCGGTAAAGATAGGTCTTGCCTTTGGCGCTGAACCGGGCGTGGAAATCGTCGTCGACTTCGGTCACTTCCAAAACCCGCACGTCCCTCCACGAATTTCCGTTTATTGCGGCGCGCAACCTCTCGGGCTTGAAAGCACGGTTCATCTTTACGTTCGCAACCTGACCTTCCGCGTGAACTCCCGCGTCGGTTCGGCCCGATCCAGCGACATGAACCTCAGCGTCCTCAAGCAGTGAGAGAACGCGCTCAAGCTCTCCCTGAATGGTTCGCTGATTGTTTTGAACCTGCCATCCGTGGAAGTCGGTCCCATCGTACTGAATGAGCATCTTGTAATTCATTTCATTGATCCGCTCAGTTCGTTACCGTTCCCCTCTCGAACCGGGTTTTACGGCCTCGCCTCCACTTTCGCAGAGAGGACAGGAATCCGGATCGTAGCTTGGCACGTCCATCCGGACAAGGGCGATCCTTTCGACTCCCACATCCGCCGTTCCGCCTGAACGGTCAATTATCGAAGCAGCTCCGATAACGTCCGCGCCGCGCGATTCGATCGCGTCAATACATTCTCTGGTCGAACCGCCGGTCGTTATCACGTCCTCGACGACCAACACCTTCTCGCCTTCGCGAACTCCAAACCCGCGCCTGAGGACCATTTCGCCGCCTTGGCGCTCGGTCCATATGAACCTGACATTGAGAGCACGTGCTACCTCATACCCGATCACGAGCCCTCCGATCGCGGGCGAGCAAACCGTTTCGACCCCTGATTCCAGGAACCTCTCTGCGATCGCCTTGCCGAACTCCGAAGCGTCGGCGGGATACTGAAGCGCCCTCGCGCACTGCAGATATCTGGGGCTGTGAAGACCGCTCGAGAGAATGAAATGGCCCTCAAGAAGCGCATCCGTTGCGCGAAAGTGTTCAAGCACGGAGTCGGAATTCGACGCTTCGATCATCTGTCTTTACCTTTCTCCTATTCGGCTCTCGGTCGATTCCTTTTCAGGACCCGCATCAGCCGTTTTTGCAGTTTAATACGGAACAGTTAAAATCGTTTCAATGACACCGTTCCCTAACCTAATTTCAGACTCCCTGCTTGTCAAAGAAACGATAGAACTTTTGCGGGAAAGCGGAGGTCGCGTATCTGCCGTGACCGTGGTCGACAGGGTGATGAACATATCATCGCCGGCGCCCTCGCTCGCTTCCCTTCTCGCCGCCGACCTCGTGGACACGGACCCGAGATTAAGGCTTGAGGACGATTTCGTGGAACTGGTCGAACAGGACCACTCCGGCCTTAAACTCAGCAATGTCGATTTTGTCGTATTCGACCTTGAGACCACAGGAGCAAAAGCGCCTCCTTGCAGGGTTACCGAGATCGGCGCGTATCGGGTCAAAGGAGGGAAACTCGCCGGCGAATATCATTCGCTTGTTAATCCGGGGATTCCGATACCAGAGTTCATAACCGGACTTACCGGGATCAGCGATGATATGGTGAGTGAAGCCCCGCCATTCGCGGATCTCGCAAACGGCCTCCTTGAATTCATCGGCGATTCAGTACTTGTCGCCCACAACGCGCCGTTCGATATGCGTTTTCTTAACCACGAGATCGCCCTGGTCCACGGAAAATACAGGGTCGCCAATCCCTACCTGTGCACCGTGAGGCTTGCGCGTAAGCTCATCCCGGGCATCGAGAACCACAAGCTGAACACGGTCGCGAACTTCTATTCCATCGACCTCACGAACCACCACCGTGCTTCTGACGATGCGCGAGCCACGGCACATATCTTTATCAAGCTTCTTGAACTTTTGCGGGAAAAAGGGGTTGAAGACCTGGCCATGGCGGCGAGCTGCAAGTTTTGAGCCTGAGCGAGAAGGTCATCTCCATTTCTTTTCCTTGCGGAACTTCTTTATGACCATTTCGCGGCGGAGTTTTGGAAGATGGTCGATGAACAGCTTGCCGTCGCAATGATCCGTCTCGTGCTGAAAGCATCTTGCCGCATAGCCTTCCGCTTCTTTCTCAAACCACTTTCCGTTCAGGTCCTGCGCCCTGAGCTTCGCTTTCTCACCACGGGTGACAACCGCCGGCACCTTCCCGAGCGAAAGACACCCTTCGTGGCCGTTTTGCCGGCCCGAAACCTCGATGACCTCAGGATTGGCGGCGACCAGTTTGATACCAGCGCAATCCATCACGAAGAGCCTCAGTGAAAGGCCTATCTGCGGAGCGGCGAGGCCGACGCCTTCATCGTCGTACATCGTCTCGAACATATCGTCGCAAAGTGCGCGCAGTTCGTCGCCGAATTCCGTTACGGGTTCGCCCGTTTGCGCAAGAACTTCCTCGGGATACTCTGTGATCCTTCTGATGCCCATTACAAAAGCCTGTAAAGTGGTGAATGTTGAAAG
>JAHEEZ010000259.1 GCA_024640445.1 Acidobacteriota bacterium
AACGGGACTCGAACCCGCGGCTTCAACCTTGGGAAGGTTGCGCTCTACCAACTGAGCTATTCCCGCTCAAATCAGACCTCAATTCTACTCCTGTGGGTGTTGTTGTCAATGAATGAGTATGGAGACAGGGGCCAGTAGTGAGAAGACAGAAGTCAGAAGGTAGTAGATAAAGGTCAAGGGATTCTAGTGGGGCGATGGATCAGAATCCCCGGCAGTAGCAAGGGACATTATAGAAAAGTCTAAGACCAGTCCTTTTTGGTAATGGATCGCACAAAGGCCTTTCTCGAAAGGCAAAATATGTCTTCAGAATAAGACTAGTGCCACTTAACATTATCGCCCGGCAATGTCTCACAAAACTCATTGTTCTGATAGCAATAACCTCAGTCTTCTCCCAATTCGAAAGAGCTGATGACGGGATGGACAGCCGCTTTGAAATGCGCGGTTGCATGTCTGTTCAGTGAATCGTCGCAGCAACCGACGTGTCCGCATTCAAAATAAAGCCTTAGATGTACGCACCGACCGCCTATCCGTAGCGAGTCCTCTCAACCATTGGCGCAGCGCGTGACGGCGCTTATCTGACCGACATGTCCGCAATAATTCCTTCCTTCCTCCCTAAGTTGTTTCTTTGGTTCGAAATGTTAACAGTCTTCCATACCGGCGGGCACGTTTCGTCAGGCGATCATAACTAAGAAGGTTTCGGTATCAGAACGGACAAAAGTTCGGTGCGACGGTGCCGCGGGACCGAGAGGCGATAGCGGGGAGTTTGAGCGGGTGACGGGCAGAGGATCTTGTAACGGATATGGATTCAGTATCAGGGAAGGATGGAGGAGGCGATCGGAATCGAACCGATGACCAGCGTAAGGGCGGGGAATTCGGAAGGCACACGAGAAGCCTTCGTACTGAGCCGCTATTCCAAAATCCAGATTCCTGAATATCCCATGACTCCGACGCCCGGACTGGCGATTATAGCGCCTTCTACCCAAAGGGCGGCCTTAAAGACCACCGGCGGCATCGGCGGCGGGACTAAAGTGTTAAAAAAGATGAGAGAACCGCTGACGCCCGCACCCGCGCCCGCGCCAAAAGCCCAGATCTGCCCCATTCCGCCTATCAGATCAGTTAGTTCAAGCGTACCCCAATTGGTCATACCCCTCAGAACGGAACTTCCGAACGATGGGAAATCCGGCGTGCTGGCGCTTCCGCCGATCGGTGTTCCAAGACCGACTCCGGCTCCCGCCCCATAAAACGTCAGCCATTTTATCTTCCCGTTGGAATTGTCCTTCAATTGAATTCCCTGAATCGTGACACCGCCCGTCACCGCTTCACCGCCAGTCGCGTCGGCTCCTGCACTGGTAACAAATTCAATGGTTGAAGGACGCAAATCGGCAACCAGGGTGAATAACGTCTTGACTATGCTGCTCATTATTTCTCCGTTCGAAAGGCGGTCAGATGGGATCAATTGTCATTAGATGGACTCCCCGATCCGCGAGGGCGCGCCCAAAATGGAAAAGACCAAAGTAATTGCGCGGCTCACTTGAAAAGAACCGGTTCCCCAAACGGCACAAGACGTTTCAGCGATTCCGAGCCTTCGCCTTGCTCCAGCCCTCCCGCTCTCACCTTCATTCCCGCCGTAGCCCGCGATAAATTCCCGAATGGAACACGCTAAACTACCACGATATTCAAAACCAGGAAACACTTTTATTTACCGATCTCATTCGGCCGTTTACGGCAGGATCATCGTGCTTCAATGGCACGTGGAGAATCCGATGAAAATGAATGTGCGGCCAATCGCAAATGCGAAAAATGCTCGCCTTCCAGGTTCTGTTAGTAGGGCATTGTTTTGTGATCACGCCGCTGTCACAGTTAATGACGACAATTAAGCCCGGCGTCCCTCCGATCGACAGGTGGCAACAGCGGTGGAGACGGCTGCCACCGCAGATGCTTCAAGGCGGCGAAGAATCATTTAGACCGCATTGCCTCTTTCCAGGGGCGGGCGAACGGTATCCAGGGTGAAGTTATTTCTCGCCGCTTCTGGCAGGACGTGGATACATTTCAAGACGCACCACACGAGAGAAGATCGGCACGGGCTTACCGGACAAAATTTTAGAGCGGTTTAATTAGGGGATTTAATTGGAGGCGGCGATCGGAATCGAACCGATGAATAAAGGTTTTGCAGACCTCTGCCTTACCACTTGGCTACGCCGCCCTAAGAAGGACTAAGTATTGAGGGATGAGTGATGAGTACTGAGAGGTGAAATCGACAAACTGAAGTTTATCGAACATCCCTCTCTTACCCTTTCGCTTCGTTCACGGGCAGGGACAAGCCCTGCCCCTACAATTTACTCCTCAAAGAACTAAGCGACGCCTGGATGGGCGCCGCTTCTGATATTTTTGGAGCGGGAAACGAGATTTGAACTCGCGACCCCAACCTTGGCAAGGTTGTGCTCTACCGCTGAGCTATTCCCGCCCATTGCAAACCTCAATTCTACAAAGGTTTGCTTGTTTGTCAAGTTTGCCGTCCCGGCGCCGTCCGGTTTACTTCCCAAGCGTGAGTCCGCGGACGAAATCCCAGTCCCCGCTGGCGTTCATCTTGATGTTCTCCACCTTCTCGTTCGCAACGATGATGTTGTCCGGATACCAAAGCGGAAACAGGGGTATTTCGTCGCTGACGATCTTCTGCACCTCGACGAAAGCGGCGCGAGCCTTCTTCTGGTCCAGTTCCTTCATCGCCTCGTCCAGAAGAGAATCCACCTTCTCGTTCTTATACCTTCCCCGGTTCAGCGCGACACGCTTCTCGGTCGGGATCTCCTTGGAATTAAAGAGATTGTTGAGAAAGATCGGGTCCTGATTGCCGCCGACCCAGATACCTGTCGTCAGAATGAACTGTCCGCCCTGTACCTGCGCACGCATCGTCTGCGGTTCCAGGCTTTCGATCTCAAGCGGGATTCCAACTTCTTTCAGCTGGCTCTGTATGACCTGGGAGTATTGCTGCGTCGTTCTGCTCGATGAGGAGATCTTCAGGATCACCGGCTTCATGTCCCGCATTCCGTCGCCGTCCGCATCTTTGTAACCCGCGTCGTCGAGTATCTTCTTGGCCATCGACGGATCGTATTCATACTTATTTCCCGGTTCGTAGGCCCAGGAGCCCTCAGGGAGTATCGAGTGAGCGAGTTTGGCTCCTCCGGCGAGAAGGTCTTCGATTATCTTCGGCCGGTTGACCGCGTAAGCGACCGCCTGTCTCACGGCCTTGTCTTTTACGGGGTCAGCTTCGGTGTTGAACCAAAGATACTGGATGTTCGAGCCCGGTACGCGTACTACCTTTAGCGCAGGCGACTCGTCCAGCGTCTTTAAGGAATCGGGAGAAAGGCTGGTTGCCCCGGGAGCAAGGTCGGCACGGCCGGAAAGCAGTTCAGCCTGAAGCGCGTTCGCGTCCGAAAGGACCATCAGCCGTATGCGCTTGATGTTCGGGACCCCTTCCCACGCGCCGTCGAAGCCTTCAAGCTCGACGATGTTCTGCGCGCGATCGAAAGAGACGAACTTGTATGCGCCGGTCCCTTTGGGCGGGTTGATGTCCGCACCCGAGTCCTTTCCTACCGCGCTTCCGTCCGGAATGATCGCGATCGGCACCAGGTTGGGTATCAGCTGGTTCTTGAATTCCGGCCGGGCAATCCGTATCACGACGGTTTTCTCGTCTGGAGTTTCGACTGCGGTGATGATGTCCACCTTCTTTTCATCTTCAGTCACAGAGAAAGCGCCCGCTTTGGCTCCTTCAGACTGGAAGAGTTTATCAAACGTGTATTTCACGTCCTTTGAACTCAGCAATTTGCCGTCGTGGAATTTCACGCCGTTGCGAAGATTGAATGTGTACACAAGACCGTCTTCGCTGACCTTATAGTCTTCCGCAAGATCGCCGACGTATTCAAACTTGTCATTCTTTCTCAGAAGGGAGTTGTACATCAGCGTGCGGATCCGTTCAGAGTTCGCATCCACCGTGACCGAACCGATAGGGTCCAGCGTGGAAAATTTGCCGTCCATCGCGATAGTGAAAACCCTTTCGCGGCTTCCACAGCTTGAGGCGACGGTCGCGAGAATTGCTGCAAGTATTAGAATCGTAAAATATATCTTTTTCATGAAAATAACTTCTTTCCTCCAATGGAGATCACAAGGCTGTCTGAAAAGTCGATCGACAACTGTTTTCTGACGATCTGGATCGTCAAGTCCAGCTGATCGAATACATCAGTTGCCCCCGGCTTTAGACGGGGGTGAGGGGCGCGCGCAAATGAACATAGGGGCTTCAGCCCCGATATTGCCGGCTAAAGCCGGCTAGAGATTCAGGAAATCACTCCTTGTCCCCCGCTGAAGCGGGGGGCAACTGATCTCTTTAAGAGTGAAGCAGAACGTTCGGAGGAGGCCAGGGAAAGAGTCTTGAATTGCTCTTCAGACCGCCTCGGTCCAATCAAACTTTATCCTTGAGCTCCCTTATTCCGGCGGATAGTTCATCCAGGCGTGCCGGATCAAAGTCCAGGGGCTGAGAAAGAGCAGCTCTGACTCTTGCAATTCGTTCAAGTGAACTATCAAGACGAGATATGGAAATCCTTCCATCCATTACTGCTTGCACTACCGCCCGAAAACCAACTTCGACAGAATCCATAGAATTGCAGATCAAAACAAGGTCGTTGCCTGCTTCGACTGCAAGCACACAAGCCTCGCCGATACCATAATTCCGAACGATCGCGCCCATTTCCATGTCATCGGTCAACGCGATCCCTTGGAAGTCCAGCGTGTCACGCAAGAGCGACGTCACGACCAGTGGATTGAGCGTCGACGGGAGAAGCTTTCCATCCGGGTCTGTTTTCTGTATTTGCAGGTTCGGATAT
Organism: Acidobacteriota bacterium; assembly: GCA_024640445.1. GTDB lineage: Bacteria > Acidobacteriota > Blastocatellia > Pyrinomonadales > Pyrinomonadaceae > Aridibacter. The sequence goes on from JAHEEZ010000259.1 coordinate 4,875, forward strand.
GCGGCGTGCCCGGTCATGA
>JAHEEZ010000057.1 GCA_024640445.1 Acidobacteriota bacterium
ATGAGCAAAGAGAAGTTTGACAGGAGCAAGCCGCACGTAAACATCGGGACGATCGGGCACGTGGACCACGGGAAGACGACGTTGACGGCAGCGATCACGACGGTGCTTGCGAAGAACAACCCGAAGATCAACGTAAGGGCGTTCGATTCGATCGACAACGCGCCGGAAGAGAAGGCGCGCGGAATAACGATCGCGACGGCGCACGTTGAGTACGAGACGGAGAACCGGCACTACGCGCACGTGGACTGTCCCGGGCACGCGGATTATGTAAAGAACATGATCACGGGAGCGGCGCAGATGGACGGAGCGATCCTGGTAGTGGCAGCGACGGACGGGCCGATGCCGCAGACGCGCGAGCACATCCTGCTTGGACGCCAGGTGGGCGTGCCGGCGATGGTGGTGTTCATGAACAAGGTGGACATGGTGGACGACGAAGAGCTTCTGGAGCTTGTAGAGCTTGAGGTGAGGGAGCTTCTTTCGCAGTACGAGTTCCCGGGCGACGACATACCAGTGGTCAAGGGATCGGCACTGAAGGCGCTTGAGGGCGACGAGAAGTGGGAAGCGGGGATACTGGAGTTGATGGAGGCTGTTGACAGCTACATTCCGACGCCGGAGAGGGAGACGGAAAAGCCGTTCCTGATGCCGGTCGAGGACATCTTCACGATCCAGGGCCGCGGTACGGTAGCGACGGGAAGGATCGAGCGCGGGATCGTCAAGGTGAACGAGCAGGTGGAGATCATCGGTATCAAGGACACGCAGACGACGGTATGCACGGGAGTCGAGATGTTCAAGAAGCTTCTGGACCAGGGACAGGCGGGCGACAACGTCGGGCTGCTTCTGAGAGGGGTCGAGAGGAAGGCTATCGAGCGCGGTCAGGTGATCGCGAAGCCGGGATCGATCACACCGCACACGAAGTTCAAGGCTGAGGCATACGTGCTGACGAAAGAAGAGGGAGGGCGCCACACGCCGTTCTTCACGGGGTACAGGCCGCAGTTCTACTTCAGGACGACGGATGTGACCGGAGTCGCCAACCTTCCTGACGGAGTGGAGATGGTGATGCCGGGCGACAACATCCAGATGGAGATCGAACTGATCGCCCCGATCGCAATGGAGAAGGGACTCAGGTTCGCTATCCGCGAAGGCGGCCGCACAGTCGGCGCCGGCACCGTGTCCGAGATCGTTGAATAGTTTTGATTTTGAGGGGTATTAGTTATGCCGCGTGACAACGTGATACTGCAGTGTACCGAGTGCAAAGAGCGCAATTACACGACGACAAAAAACAAGAAGAACACGCCTGACAGGCTGGAATTCAAGAAGTACTGCCGTCGGTGCCGGGCGCACACGGTTCACCGCGAAAACAAGTAGCGGGCGAATTCATGTTCCAGATTTCGGGTTCCGGGCCAAGCGTCCGGAATCTGAAACTGGGATTTTGAATCTTAGGGGTATAGTGTCAACGGTTAGCACGTCGGTCTCCAAAACCGAAAGTCCGGGTTCAAATCCTGGTACCCCTGCCACTGATCTATTTAGGAGACATTTAAGTGTCAACATCTTCCGACACAGTAAAGAAAGTAGAGAAGAAGGATAAGGGCGGCGTCGGCGAATTCATTCGGGAAACGCGCGGCGAATGGGACAAGACGACCTTTCCCTCTTCTGACGACGTACGGAGCACGACGATCATTGTCGTGATCAGCGTTATATTTTTTGCAATATATCTTTTCCTCGTCGACAAAGCGTGGGTATACATCCTGCAGGCGTTGGCGTGGGTGGTTAACTGGATAGCCGGAATTTAAGGAATGAGTTCAATGAGGCAATGGTATTTCATACATACATATTCCGGCCATGAGAACAAAGTGGTCGAAAGCCTGAACGCCCGTATCCGCGATATGGAGCTGAAGGAACAGATCACGGAGGTTTTGCTGCCAAAGGAGACCGTCGTGGAGATGCGTGGTAACAAGCGCATAGAATCCACGCGAATGTTCTATCCCGGATACGTGCTGGTCGAGATCGAATGCAATGATCAGAGCCGGATCCCGGACAATGTTTTCCACGCGATCAAGTCGACGCCGAAGGTGACGGGCTTTCTTGGCGGAAAGAACCCGACGCCCCTGACACAGGAAGAGGTCGATCAGATCGTGCACAACGTCGAGGTGGCGGCGGAGAAGCCGAAACCGAAGTTCACTTACAACGTGGGCGAGGTAGTGAGGATCAAGTCCGGCCCGTTCGCCAGCTTTACCGGAAAGGTCGAGGAAGTGAACGAGGAAAAGACAACGCTGAAGGTCACCGTTACGATCTTTGGCCGTTCGACCCCGGTCGAACTGAACTTCCTGGATGTCGAGAAGGTGACGTTCAGCGAGGACGAATAGTTTTTAGGCGCTTTTCCGGCTCGGAGGGCGTGAGGGTTTTACATCACCATTTGAAAAGAGGACATTCCCGGAGACATTTGGCCGGGATCGTAAATCGAGAATATGGCGAAGAAGATAGAAGGATATATCAAGCTGCAGATTCCCGCGGGAAAGGCTAATCCCGCTCCGCCGATCGGTCCGGCTCTCGGACAGCACGGCGTGAACATAATGGAGTTCTGCAAGGCGTTCAACGCGAAGACGCAGGACGGCGACCCGGACCTCAAGGTTCCGGTGGTCATCACCGTTTATGCTGACCGCTCGTTCACTTTCGAGACCAAGACCGCTCCGGCGGGAGACCTGCTGCGAAAGGCGGCGGGAATCGCGAAAGGGTCCGGCGAACCGAACAAGACCAAGGCGGGCAAGATCTCTCGCGCCAAGATCGAGGAGATCGCGAAATTGAAAATGCCCGACCTTAATACGACGAACCTCGAAGCCGCAATGCGGACGATCGAAGGGACGGCGAAGAGTTTGGGGCTAACGGTCGAGGGATAATTCCCCCGCCGCGCCCGACGAGGGAGAAGCCTTTGCGGGATACCGCAAATCTAAAAGAGGCTTCGTTTGCACCTTAATTGATGTAAATGGCTAAGAAAGGAAAGAAATACAGGGCGGCTCTTGAGAAAATAGAGCTCCACAAGAAGCACTCGCTTCCTGAAGGTATCGCCAAGGTCAAGGAGATCGCGTACGCGGGTTTTGACGAAACGGTCGAGCTCACAATGTGGCTCGGCGTCGATCCCAGGAAGGCGGACCAGCTTGTAAGAGGCACGATCGTGCTTCCGAACGGGCTTGGAAAATCCAAGAAGATCGCTGTCATCGCGCAAGGCGACAAGGCCAAAGAGGCCGAAGACGCCGGCGCCGACTTCGTGGGCGGCGACGACATTGTCGAAAAGATCAAGGGCGGCTGGCTTGAATTCGACGCGCTTATCACCACGCCCGATATGATGGGCAAGGTCGGTCAGTTGGGACGCGTGCTTGGCCCCCGCGGGCTTATGCCGAATCCGAAGACCGGCACCGTGACGATGGATGTCGCGCGAGCGGTGGAAGAAACGAAAGCGGGTAAGGTCGAATACCGCGTTGACAAGACCGGCGTCATTCACTCGCCGGTGGGCAAGGTTTCCTTCGACGAAGAGAAGCTCCTGGAGAATACAAGGGCTTTGATCGACGCGGTCGTAAAGGCTAAGCCTCAGACCTCGAAGGGACGTTACGTCAAAAAGGTCTGTCTCGCCTCGACGATGAGTCCCGGAGTGCTGATCGACGAACTTAATCTTGCTGCAGTGAAGGAGCGTATTGCGATATGAAGACCAGAGCCAGAAAACAGGAAGACCTGAACATTCTCACGGAGCAGTTCAAGAATTCGAAATCGGCGATCGTCCTTAGCTTTAACAAGCTGACGGTCGAAAAAGATCAGCAGTTCCGGAACGAACTGCGTGAAACCGGCGCAACTTACCGCGTCGTCAAGAATACGCTTGCCCGCCTGGCGGTCGAGGGAACCGAATTTGAAGGTGCCAAAGAGCACTTCAAGGGAGTCACTTCGGTGGCTTGGACCTCGAACGACCCGGTGGACCTCTCGAAGGTCATCTCCAAGTACATAAAGGAGCAACAGGACATTTTCGAGTTCAAGGTCGGCGTCGTCGACGGCAAGGTCGTGACGGTCACCGAAGTACAGGCGATCGCGAGCCTTCCGTCCAAGGAAGAGCTTATCGGTAAACTTCTGTTCCTTCTCAACGCGCCTGCTCAGCGTCTCGCCACGGTTCTGAATGCCGTGCCGCGCAACCTGGCTGTCGTGCTTCAGCAGGTAGCCGAGGGCAAGGGGTCTTTAGAGGCTCCCGCCGCCGAGGCTCCGGTTGAGGAAGTGAAGGCGGAAGAAGCCGCTCCCGCGGAAGCGGAAGCACCTGCGGAGGAAGCTAAGGCCGAGGAATCACCCGCGGAAGGGAATGCGGAAGAAGCGCCAGCTGTTGAGGCAGCCGCTCCTGAAGCTGAAACTGCCGCGGAAGAGGGCGGATCGGACGATGCTGCCGAAAGTGAAACGGAGGAACAGCCGGCAGAATGATCCGGCGGCCGTTTTTGAATTAACAAGTTTTCTAAGTAAGCCGTACTCAAGGTAAAACGGGCGGAGCGATATGTCAGGTCGCTTTTGCGGCTCGGATGGTCATTAGCTGAGATGCATTGGCAGATGAACATTCCGTTGGGTTCTCGCGGCTGACAACCTGAACGTAAACACATAGAACCCTATTTAGGAGGAGATTTTCAGTAATGGATAACAAAGAGATCGTAGAGGCGCTTAAGAATAAGCCCCTGATCGAAGTCGCAGAATTGGTGAAAGACCTTGAAGAGGCTTTCGGTGTATCGGCAGCTGCCGCGGCAGCTCCGGTTATGGTAGCCGCCGCAGGCGACGGCGGTGCCGGCGCAGCAGCCGCTGAAGAGAAGGATACCTTCGACGTCGAGCTTAGCGCGGCGGGTGCCAGCAAGATCAACGTGATCAAGGCCGTCCGCGAGATCGTCAGTGGTCTCGGGCTCAAGGAAGCCAAGGAACTGGTCGAGGCAGCTCCCAAGGTCATCAAGGAAGGATGCACCAAGGAAGAGGCAGAAGAGATCAAGGCCAAGCTTACGGAAGTCGGCGCCACCGTTGAACTCAAGTAACAGGGCTTTTTGCTCAGGGCGCGGATGCCCCTGGTGTTTAGCCGGGGCATCCGCCGCCTTTAACTCGTTTTTTGTTGGATCGGGTCGGTTTGGGTGTGGTTTCGCGAAACGGGAAGTGCGTTTCGGAACAACTGGAGAGTAATTGTCCTTAATGACGCTCTCGCACAACTTGTCTGACATTTAGAACTGCTATTAAAAAAGCGGTCTGGGATTTGTTTACCCTGACCGCCGTTGCTGTCTTTTGCCGGAGACGATAGATGAGCTTGAGACTCGGGCATACTATCAGCTAAGGGCGACGTTTTCAATAACTTTTTTCTTCTTTGACCCCCTGGGAATTTTCATGAATATGATCAACAATCCGCTTCAAGACAACACGACAGGACTTGGACGCAGGACAAGTCAGGCTCCTGAGAGAGTCGATTTCTCCAAGATCCAGACGTCCGCCCAGATCCCGAATTTGATCGAGGTCCAGCGGGAATCGTACAACCGGTTCCTGCAGATGGACCTTATCCCCGAAGAGAGGAAGACGGTAGGTTTGCAAGCGGTGTTCGAAACGGTATTTCCGGTTTCGGACTTCCGCGAAACCGCGATGCTCGAGTTTGTCGAGTACCAGATCGGCAACTGGCAGTGCAAATGCGGAAACCTCGAGGGTCTGGAGCACCTGCGAAGCGAGTGTAAGGAATGCAGCGCGAAGATCAAGGTCGATCCGTTTGGTTCGACCGAAGTGCTTTGCTCGAATTGCGGCACCTTTAACATCGTCAAGCCCAGTCTTTGCCCGAATTGCGGTGAACCGGTCGGCCTGAAGCACAAGCACGATCAGCAGGAATGCCAGGAGCGCGGTGTTTCGTTCAGCGTTCCCCTGAAGGTGAAGATCCGTCTGACGGTCTTCGACAAGGATCCTGACACGGGTGTCGCGACGATCCGCGATATCAAAGAGGAAGAGGTCTTCTTTGGCGAGATCCCCCTGATGACGGACAACGGTACGTTCATCATCAACGGTACTGAAAGGGTCATCGTCTCGCAGCTTCACAGAAGTCCCGGCGTCTTCTTCAAGCGCGACAAAGAGGCATTCAGCGCAAAGATCATTCCGTACCGCGGATCGTGGATAGAGTTCGAATACGACCACAAGGGGATACTGCACTCGAGGCTCGGCAAGAGGAAGATCCTTGCCACGATCTTCATCAGGGCGCTCGGTCTTTGGCTCAGGCCCCAGATCGACATGTCCACCGCTTCGGACAGCATTCTTGAAGAGGTAGTGAAGAACGCGGAATTTTCGAACGCCGATGTAATCCGTGAGTTCTACACTGTCGACACCGTCGATGTAGTAAAAGGCAGGCTTAACTTCAAGGTCCCGGAAAAAGGGGACACATGCCTTGTTGGAATGCGTACGGACGACGCGATCAAGAAAGGCAAGAAGGAAATCGTCAAAGCCGGCCGCAAGATCACCAAATTGAGTGTTAAGGAACTCCGCAAGGAGGGAGTCGATTCTGTAGAGATCGGACAGGCGGAGTTCGCCGGCGCTTATGCGGTCGACGATATCGTCAACACCGAGACAGGCGAGGTGATCATCGAGGCGAACAACGAGATCACATCGGCGAAACTGCTTGAGATCATCGAGCAGGGCGAGATGAGTTTCGCGGTCTTCTTCCCGGAAAGGGATGTCATTGGCCCGATTCTGGCCCAGACCCTCGTGAAGGACGCGATCAACAAACCGGTCGACGCGCTTCTCGAGATATACAGGAAGATGAGACCGGGAGATCCTCCGACCGTGCCGACCGCCTACAGGCTGGTGGAAGGAATGTTCTTCGACAAGCGCAGGTTCGATCTGTCGCGAGTCGGAAGGCTGAAGTTCAATATCAAGCTCGGCAGGCCGGATCTCGAAGACATCGAAAACCAGCTTCTGCAGGCGTCGGATTTCCTGGAAGTTGTCGATTACCTCTTCCGAATGAAGAGGGACGGCGAGAACTACTATGAGGACGACATCGACCACCTGGGCAACCGGCGTGTACGCGCCGTCGGCGAACTCCTCGAAAACCAGTTCCGCATCGGTCTGGAAAGGATGGAGCGCGCGATCAAGGAGAAAATGTCCATTCAGCAGGACATGTTCACCACAATGCCGCGCGACCTGGTCAATGCCAAGCCCGTTACGGCGGCGGTTCGCGAGTTCTTTGGATCTTCGCAGTTGTCGCAGTTCATGGACCAGACGAACCCGTTATCCGAGATCACCCACAAGAGACGCCTATCGGCTCTCGGACCGGGCGGTCTTTCAAGGGAGCGCGCGGGATTTGAAGTCCGCGACGTCCACCCGACTCACTACGGCCGCATCTGCCCGATCGAGACCCCTGAAGGTCCGAACATCGGTCTGATCTCATCGCTGTCGTGTTTCGCAAGGATCAACGAGTTCGGGTTTATCGAATCGCCATACAGGAAGGTCGAGAACGGCCGCGTGATCGAGTATGTGAAGATACTTAACGGCGGAGATACAGGACTCAAGTACGGCGAGCATCTGCCCGAAGAGGATGTTGAGAAGGCGAACGCAAAGCTCAAGAAGACCCAGAGACAGGCGGAGTATGAACCCTTCCCGTTCTATCTGACAGCCTGGGACGAAGACAAGTACGTCATCGGCCAGGCCAATATCGAACTGGACGCGAAAGGAAATCTGGTCAACGAAAGGAACGCCTCGAGAAAGGCCGGCGAGTTCATAGTCGAATCGCGAGACGAAATCCAGTACATGGACGTTTCGCCGAAACAGCTCGTATCGGTCGCCGCTTCGCTGATCCCGTTCCTTGAGAACGACGACGCGAACAGGGCGCTTATGGGTTCGAACATGCAGCGCCAGTCGGTGCCGCTTCTTTGCGCCGAGGCCCCTTATGTCGGAACCGGCATGGAGAAGATCGCGGCACGCGATTCCGGCGCGGTTGTCGTTGCGAAACGTGACGGCGTTGTCGACTATGTCGACTCGGAGCGAATCATCGTCAAGGCCGACCACCAGGTCGGCGGCATGATCTCCCGCGAGGTGACGGCGGACATCTACTCGCTGGTGAAGTTCAAGCGTTCAAACCAGAACACGTGCATCAACCAGAGGCCGATCGTTAGTGTCGGCGAAAGGGTGAGAAAGGGCCAGGTGATCGCAGACGGTCCGTGCACGGACAAGGGCGAACTCGCGCTGGGCCGCAACGTGCTGGTGGCGTTCATGCCCTGGCGCGGTTACAACTTCGAGGACGCTATACTCGTTTCCGAAAGGCTCGTAAAGGAAGACTATTACACGTCGATCCATATCGAGGAGCTTGAAGTGGAAGCCCGCGATACGAAACTCGGGCCCGAAGAGATCACGCGCGACATACCGAACATCGGCGAGAACATGCTTCGTGATCTCGACGAATCCGGCATCATCCGTATCGGAGCCCACGTCAGCCCCGGATCGATCCTCGTCGGAAAGGTTACGCCGAAGGGCGAAACCCAGCTGACGGCGGAAGAGAAACTACTCCGCGCCATCTTCGGCGAGAAAGCCGGCGACGTGAAAGACGCCAGCCTGACGGCGCCTCCGGGTATTGACGGCACGGTCGTCGATGTCCAGGTGTTCACCCGCAAGGGACAGGAGAAGGACGAGCGCTCGCTCGATATTGAAGGCCTTGAGGAGGACGCCCTCAGGCGCGACCTCGAGGACGAGATCCGCATCCTGACCGAACAGAGGGACGAGCGCATTTACGATCTTTTCGTCGGACGCAGCCTGACGAAGGACCTGACGGAAGGCAAGGACGTGCTTATCAAGAAGGGCGTCACGCTTGACCGCGCGATCCTGAAGGGCATACCGATCAAGGTTCTCCGCAAAGCGGCTGTGAAGGCGGGCACCGTCGATATCGAATCCGAGATCAACGATTACCTGTCGAGGACGGAACGTCAGATCGGCATTCTCAGCGACATTTACGAAGAGAAGATCGCCAAGATCAAGCAGGGAGACGAACTGCCTCCGGGCGTGATCAAGATGGTCAAGGTCTTCGTCGCGATGAAACGCAAGCTCAGCGTCGGCGACAAGATGGCCGGACGCCACGGAAACAAGGGCGTGATCGCCAGGATCCTGCCCGAAGAGGATATGCCTTATCTTCCGGACGGAACTCCGGTCGACATCGTCCTCAATCCCCTCGGCGTGCCTTCGCGTATGAACGTCGGCCAGATCCTTGAGACCCATCTCGGATGGGCGGCGAGGGTACTTGGCCTGCACTTCGCGACACCCGTCTTCGACGGTGCGAGCGAGCAGGAGATCAAGGTCCACATCAAGAACGCGAACGACCGTTACGACGAACTGAATCTGCCGCCTTCGGTCGGCCCGTCCGGTAAGACGAGGCTTTACGATGGCCTGACGGGCGAACAGTTCGAGCAGAAGGTGACCGTAGGGTTCATCTACATGCTCAAGCTTTCGCACCTTGTGGATGACAAGATCCACGCCAGGTCGATCGGTCCATACTCGCTGATCACTCAGCAGCCGCTCGGCGGAAAGGCTCAGTTCGGCGGACAGAGATTCGGCGAGATGGAGGTGTGGGCGCTTGAAGCTTACGGCGCGGCGCACATCCTGCAGGAACTCCTGACGTGCAAATCGGATGACGTGGCCGGACGCTCGAAGATCTACGAGGCGATCGTCAAGGGAGCCGCGGACTTTAGGCCGGGAATTCCTGAGTCGTTCAACGTTCTCGTACGCGAACTTCAGTCGCTGTGTCTCGATGTCGAGCTCATCACCGAAGATGATGTGGACGAGGATGCTAAGAACGCCGGTGTCGAAGAACTTGTTGGTGGTTAATTATCGAATGCCGGCCCTTGCAGCAGGGGCCGGCGACGAAAGTACTCCTGGAGAAATAAATGTTTCGATTTCAAAACGAAAAGACTCAGCTAAGTCCCAATTTCGAGGCCATAAGGATCTCGCTTGCGTCGCCTGAAAAGATCAGGTCATGGTCGCACGGCGAGGTCACGAAGCCCGAGACCATCAATTACCGCACCTTCAAGCCTGAACGGGACGGGCTTTTCTGCGCCAGGATATTTGGACCCGTCTCTGACTGGGAATGCCTGTGCGGAAAATACAAGAGGATGAAGCACCGCGGAGTGATCTGCGACAAGTGCGGCGTCGAAGTGACGCAGTCCAAGGTCCGCCGCGAACGCCTCGGTCATATTGAGCTGGCCAGTCCCTGTTCGCATGTTTGGTTCTTCAAAGGTCTGCCGTCAAGGATCGGCCACCTTCTCGACATCACCCTACGCGATCTTGAGAAGATCCTGTATTTTGAGCTCTATATCGTTCTCGATCCGGGTGATATCCCTGATCTCAAGGTCAAGGACCTTATGACGGATGAGCAGTACCGGGAGAAGATGCAGGAGCATCCCGGCGGTTTTGTCGCCAAGATGGGCGCCGAAGCGATCAAGGAGCTCCTGATGATGATCGACATTCCGGAACTCGTGGACGAGCTCCGCTTGTCGATGCGCGAGGAGACCTCGCAGCAGAAGAAGCTGAAGTTCTCAAAGCGGCTTAAAGTTGCAAACTCGTTCCTGAGGTCGCAGAACAAGCCCGAGTGGATGATCCTGGACATCATTCCGGTCATTCCGCCGGAGCTGCGCCCGCTTGTGCCGCTCGACGGCGGACGCTTTGCGACTTCTGATCTGAATGACCTTTACCGGCGCGTCATCAACCGCAACAACCGTTTGAAGAAGTTGATGGAGCTTCGGGCTCCCGAAGTCATCGTCCGCAACGAGAAGCGTATGCTTCAGGAAGCGGTCGATGCGCTCTTCGACAACGGCAGGCGCGGCCGTGTGCTCCGCGGAGCGAACAACCGCCCGCTGAAATCGCTTTCCGGTACGCTCAAGGGCAAACAGGGGCGTTTCCGCCAGAACCTGCTCGGAAAGAGGGTCGATTATTCGGGACGTTCGGTCATCGTGGTCGGTCCGGAATTGAGCCTGCATCAGTGCGGGCTTCCTAAGAAGATGGCGCTTGAACTGTTCAAGCCGTTCATTTACAACAAGTTGGAGAAAGACCTTCACGCGGCAACGATCAAACAGGCCCGCGAGATGGTCGAGAGGCAGGAGCCGATCGTTTGGGACATCCTTGAAGAGGTCATCCGCGATCACCCCGTGCTTCTAAACCGCGCGCCGACCCTTCACAGGCTCGGAATCCAGGCGTTTGAGCCCGTGCTGGTTGAAGGAAAGGCCATCAAGATCCACCCGCTCGTCTGCACGGCGTTCAACGCCGACTTCGACGGCGACCAGATGGCGGTTCACATTCCGCTTTCGCCGGAGGCGCAGATCGAGGCGAGGGTGTTGATGCTTGCCTCCAACAACCTGCTCAGTCCGGCGTCCGGACAGCCCATCGCGGTTCCTTCGCAGGACATCGTTCTCGGCTGCTATTACCTGACTCTCGCGCGGGATGGAATGCACGGCGAAAACCACATATTCGGCTCGGTCGAAGAGGTTCTGCTGGCTTACGACGCGAAGACGGTCGACACCCAGGCGAAGATCAAGCTTCGCTGGAGCGGCGATCTTATCGATCTCCACCGCGAACATAATCCGCAGGACGTTATGCGCGGCCGTATCCAGAAAGATGTGACGGTCACGATAGACACGACCGTCGGGCGCGTAATTTTCAACGACCGGCTGACCCGCGAAGGGCTTCCTTTCGTCAACGGAACTCTCAAGAAGAAAGGACTTCAGTCGCTGGTCATGTTCTCTCATCTGAGACTCGGCCACGACCAGACGGTCGCGCTCTTGGACGACCTCAAGTCGCTCGGGTTCCTCTACGCCACAAAGGCGGGCGTTTCGATCGGGATCGACGACATGGTCACCCCGGATAGCAAGGTCACGATCATCGAGGACGCAAGAAAAGAGGTCGACAAGCTTCAACAGCAGTATGAGGAAGCGACGATGACCGACCTGGAGCGTTCGAACAAGGTAACGGCGATCTGGTCGGAAGTAACCGATAAGGTGGCCAAAGAGATGTTCAAGGCGATGGACGTGCGCGAGAAAGCGCGTAACGAACTGAACCCGATCCTGGTCATGGCCGATTCCGGCGCCCGTGGTTCGGAAGCCCAGATCAGGCAGCTCGCCGGAATGCGCGGCCTTATGGCAAAGCCGTCCGGTGAGATCATCGAAACGCCGATCACGGCGAACTTCCGCGAAGGCCTTAACGTGCTGCAGTACTTCATCTCGACGCACGGCGCCCGAAAGGGTCTTGCCGATACGGCTCTCAAGACCGCCGACTCCGGATACCTGACAAGGCGACTCGTCGACGTGGCTCAGGACGTGATCGTCTCGGATATCGATTGCGGAACGATGAGAGGCATATGGTCCAAAGCGATCGTCCGGAACGGCGAAGAAGTCGAATCGCTGCGTGACCGAATCGTCGGCTGCACGGCGCTTGACGACATACTCGATCCGGTTGACGGTACGGTCATAGTTACCTCGAACCAGGAGATCGACGAAGACCTCGCGGGCCAGGTACAGCTTTCCGGCCTTCAGCAGGTCAAGATCCGCTCGCCGCTCACATGTGAAGCGCGCCGCGGGATCTGCGTGAAGTGCTATGGAAGAAACCTCGCTATGGGCCGCACGGTGGAGATCGGGGAAGCGGTTGGAGTTATCGCCGCCCAGTCGATCGGAGAACCGGGAACGCAGCTTACGATGAGGACCTTCCACGTTGGCGGTACTGCTCGACTCGAGCAGGAGACCAAGCACGTGGCGTCGCTTGAAGGCAGGGTGGTTTATCACGGCCTGAATGTGATCCAGAACCGCAAGAAAGAGGCGATCAACATCAAGCGGCAGAACGCCGAGCTTGCGATCGTTGACGACCGCGACAGGGAAGTCGCGCGTTACTCGATCGTGTACGGTGCTCAGATCCACGTAAAGGACGGCCAGAAAGTGAAAGAGGACGACGTGCTTGCGACGTGGGATCCGTTCACATACGCGATCCTTACGGAAGCGAGCGGCAAGATCAAGTACCAGGATCTGGTCGAGGGCAAGACGGTTGAAGAGGACATCGACAAGGTGTCCGGCCAGAAGCGCCTTGTGGTCAAGGATTCGGACGAGAAGAACCAGCCGCGGCTTGAGATCCGAAGCGGTTCCAAGTCTCTGAAGACGTACCAGATGCCGATCCGCGCCAACCTTCTTGTCGAAGACGGCGAGGAAGTAATGGTCGGTGACATCATCGCAAAGATCCCCCGCGAGACCACGAAGAACAAGGACATCGTTGGCGGTTTGCCGCGCGTCGTCGAGTTGTTCGAGGCCCGCAGGCCTTCGGAAACGGCGGTTATGTCCGAGATCGACGGAACGGTCAAGTTCGGTCCGATCACAAAGGGTAAGCGCAAGATCATCATCGTCAGCGAGGACGGGGTCGAACACGAGTACGATATTCCCCGCGGTACGCATATCAGTGTGCAGGAAGGTGACCGTGTGAAGGCCGGCGAGTCGTTGATGGACGGACCGCTCAACCCGCACGACATACTCCGGGTGCTCGGTATGGACGCGCTTCAGGAATACCTGGTGAACGAGATCCAGGAGGTCTACCGTTTGCAGGGCGTGAACATCAACGACAAGCACATCGAGGTGATCGTTCGGCAGATGCTTCGGTGGGTCAAGATCAAGGATGTCGGTGACACGGACTTTCTTCTTGAGGAGCAGGTTGATCGATTCCGTTATGAGGACATCAACCAGAAGGTGCGCGAGGACGGCGGCAAGCATGCAAGCGCGGAGCCGCTCCTTCTTGGGATCACCAAGGCGTCGCTTTCGACCGACTCGTTCATTTCCGCGGCAAGTTTCCAGGAAACGACCCGTGTGCTGACCGAAGCGGCGATCTCCGGACGCGTGGATTACCTGCGCGGCTTGAAGGAGAACGTGATAATGGGTCGTCTGATACCGGCGGGTACCGGTATGAAGTACTACCGTAACATCCAGATCTTTGACGATCCGACGATCAATCAAAGGCAGGAAGAGGATATGGACGAGTTCGATATCCGCGGCGGCATCGAGGGCCAGTCCGAGATCCCGCTCGTGAAGTCCTCGGGAAACTCAGGCTCCGATGAAGACAAGGCCGTAAAGGTCAAGTCGAAAGGCGGAGAAGAGGAAGAATAGTCAGTGATCAACGATCAATGACCATCGATCAATGGGCGGGAGCGGTTTGCTCCCGCCTTTTTTGTTTGGGAAAATTAACCGCAGAGGGCGCAGTGATTGTGCATTGATTGAACCCTATTTAGCCGAAAATCCTGGATTTTTTCAGCTATACACAAAGTCCGCGAAGCGGACGTAACATAATAGCCCCACGTGCAGCGAAGCGGAACGTGGGGTGACGCCCCGCCATTTTCTCTAGCCGCTTTAGCGGCGGCAGAGGAATCAACCGCCGACACGCGAAGCCGCGAGGTTTAGCCCGCCCATTTATGGGCGGGGAATTGATCCCCTCCGTGCCTTAGCGGTTATAAAAAAAGCGCCCGATGAAACTTCACCGGGCGCGCAACTTTGAACCTGGAACTCCCGAAGGAGCCTACCAGATCTGACAGGAGTCTTTCCTTGTCATTTCCGATGTCGACTTGCAGTCAAAAGCGCCCGCAAACTGCGGCATGTTCGAAAGCGGACCGTTCACGCGCCAGCGAGCTATCGCGTGCGGGTCGGTTGAAACCTGCAACCTTTCGAACTCTTCGGTGGCCTTCGTAGCCCATACCTGTGCCCAGCCCAGGAAGAACCTTTGCTCCGGCGTAAACCCGTCAATGTTGTCAGGCCTTCCGTTCTTTTTCAGGGATTCCATATAAGCGTCATAAGCGATGGTAAGTCCGCCGAGATCCGCGATGTTCTCGCCCAGCGTCAGCTTGCCGTCCATAAAGAGCTTGGGCTGTACTTCATAGCTGCTGAACTGATTCGCGACACACGCGGCACGGTCGTCGAATTTCTCGCGGTCGTCCTTGGTCCACCACATCTTCAGATTTCCGTCCGCGTCGAACCGGCTCCCCTGGTCGTCGAAGCCGTGCGTGACCTCGTGACCGATGACCGCCCCGATCGATCCATAATTGATCGCGTCATCCGCCTCCGCGTTGAAGAAAGGCGGTTGAAGAATCCCCGCGGGAAACACGATCTCGTTCTGAAGAGGGCTGTAATAAGCATTCACCGTCGGAGGGGTCATAAACCACCGCGTGGGATCGACCGGTTTCCCGATGTCATCCAGGTTCCTCTTTGTCTGGAACTGCGCGGATCGAACAGCATTCTCCGCGAACGAGCCGCGTTCAATGTTCAGACCTTCGTAGCCGCGCAATTTGTCTGGGTAGCCGATCTTCCGCTTGAACGAAAGCAGTTTCGCGAGCGCCTGTGTCTTCGTCTCATCGCTCATCCATTCGAGGTTGTCGATCCTGTTCCTCATTGCGATGAACAGGTTGTCGATCAGCTCTTCCATCCTCTGCCTGGCGTCCGGCTTGAAAGCCCTTTTCACGAATTCCTGGCCCAGCGCCTCGCCGACGTTGCCGTCCGTCGCCTGGACGCACTGTCTCCAGCGCGGCTGCTGTTCCTTTCTGCCCTGGAGGTACTTTCCGTAAAATTCGAAGTTCGCGTCGCGAAACGCCTTGGAAAGAACCGGCGCGGCATCGTCTATCGCCATCCATCGGAGGTACGTCTTCCATTCTTCGATCGAGATCTTGTCCAGCATTGAATTGAACGTCTTGAAGAAGTCGGGCTGGCCGATATTGAATCCGTCAACCTTCGGCACTCCGCGGAGCGCCATGTACTCGTTCCAGGAGAAGTTCGGCGTGATCGAATTCGCCTCGTCCAGGGAAACCTTGTGGTATCGCTTGTCGGGATCGCGAAGTTCCACACGCCGCAGCGACGCATACGCAAGCTCGGTCTGGATCCTCATCACGGTGAACGCGTCTTTGCGCGCATCCTCGTCGTTCTCGCCGATCATTTTGAACATCGTCTGCATATACTCGCGGAACTTGTCCCGATTCTCCTTGAAAGTGGGACTTCCGTCGACGTAATAATCCTTGTTGGGCATGCTCAGGCCACCCTGTCCGGTGTTCGCGATGTTCATCTTGCTGTCTTTGAGGTCCGGGCCTCCGCCGAATCCGAAAACGGCGCCGACGCCCATATTGTGCATTCGCGCGATTTGGCGAATCAGGTCGTCACGGGTGCGTATCCTTTCTATTTCCCTCAGATACGGCATCAGAGGCCGCGTGCCGGCACGTTCGATCGCGTCTTCGGCGATGCAAGAACCGTAGAAATCGCCGATAAGCTGTTCATCGCTGCCTTTTGGAGCGGACGTGTTGGAAGAAGCTTTTTCAAGCACTCCCCTGAGGATCTCTCGGTTGTTTTCGGCGAGAATATTGAAGCTGCCCCAGCGTGACTCGGAAGCCGGGATCTTGGTTTCCTGCACCCAGGTGCCATTGGCAAACTGAAAGAAGTCAGTGCAGGCCTGGGCGGACTTGTCCATTCTGGACACGTCGAAACCGGCGTTCTGGCCAAAGGCGGTCATCGCCAATGCCAGTGTGATCGCCAAGATCGACAGGGTAATAGATCTAAAATTACGCATCGTGCTCTCCTAAAGAAATAACGTGGATTGGTTTGATATCACTACTACGGAATCAGCTCAAAATGGTTTCACGCCCTATATTACGGGCACAAAATGTTCGTTGACCTTTGACCAAAGGCGATCTGCAAGCTCTTTCCGGTCCGGGCTTGTGACCGGCTCTGATCCGAATGTTACTATCGCCGTGGAATTTCGAAGCTGAAAGAAACGCCACATGTGTTCTACGAGACTACTGTCGTCCCACCAGCATACCGAGTCACTCGCCCTTGCGCTGTTGTCATCCACTCGATATGTGATCGCAGCATAATGTATTGGAAGATCGGTGCCCGCAGCGAATTCGAAGAACGAAGAATTGAACCGCAGGATGGTTTCGCCATTGGTGCTCGTGCCTTCGGGAAAAACGATCACGCCCTCGCCGCCTTCAAGCCGCCGGAGGATCTCGTCGCCCGCTCTCGGAATGTCCCTCCGGTTGTTCCGGTCAACAAAGACCATCCCCATGTCGCTTACCATTTTGCCGGCGGCGAACCACCCGCGGATCTCGCCTTTCGCTACGAACACACTGGTAACCAAAGACCTTAGTACCGGAATGTCGGTATAGCTTAAATGATTGGAAACAAGGAAGAAGGGCGGCTTCGGAACACTGCCGATGACATCGACCGATATTCCGCACAACCGCACGTAGAAACGCGACCATGCGGTGAAGATCACCTGCCGCCAGTATTGCTTGTTCGGTACAATGAGATTCACCGCGAACCAGGTTCCGTAAAGCAGAAAGCTTGCGGCGAAGAAAGCGGTCATCCTGTATGCTGCGCGAAGATACTTCATCGTAGGAGTGGACCCGGACCCGGCTGATGGAAGATCAATTCTGTTCGTTTTCGATATCGCGGAAATTATATCGCAGCAAAAC
>JAHEEZ010000260.1 GCA_024640445.1 Acidobacteriota bacterium
GGGCGATGTGCTGGTCAGGTTGGACCCCGCAGACGCCGAAATACGCCTCAGGCAGGCAGTCGCACAGCTGGAGCAGGCCAAAAAAGGCGTTTCGCAGGCAGAGGCAGGAGTCGATCAGGCGATCGCAAACCTTCGCCAGAATCAGGTCAGGCTGGGCGTCGGGGATGGTGAATCCTTCGATATCAACGGTTTCTCCCAGGTCAAATCTGTCACCGCCCAATTGAAGCTCGCCGAAGCAGAACTCAGGAGATTTGCGAAACTCCTCGAAACCGGGGACGTGTCGCAATCGGCGTACGACATGAAGCGGGCGCAGAGGGATTCCCTGCTCGGCCAGTTGGACGAAGCGCGTTCGAACGCCGCCGTTGCGGTTCGGGCGATAACCATCGCGGAAGCCGGTGTCAGGTCCGCGCGGACACAGGTCGCGAATGCGAACGCCGCCGTGACAACTGCCGAAACGCAGGTGGCTCAAGCAAGAAAGACAGTTTCTGACAACACGATACTCGCGCCGATCAGCGGATACGTTTCCGAGAGGAATGCGGATCCGGGAGAGTACATTTCTCCGAACCAGCCCAATGCCAAACTGGCGACGATAGTACGCACTGCCGTTTTGCGCCTGAAGATCGATATTCCGGAACAGTCGATCGGAAAAGTCGCGATCGGCCAAAGCGTTTCCGCCCAGGTCTCGGCATACCCGGACCGAAGTTTCGCGGGAACGATCGTCCGAAAACTTCCCAGCCTGAACAGCCAATCGAGAACACTTACCGTTGAAGCCGAGATCGAGAACGTCGGCGGCCTCCTTAAGCCGGGGCAGTTCGCAACCGTCAGGATCACGCAGTCGAAACCGGCTCCCGCGGTCATGGTGCCGGCAAGTGCGGTCCGAGCGGAGGGTGAAACGAATATCGTCTATGTGATCAAGGACGGTATCGCAAACGAGCGTCTCGTACAGGTGGGCCTGCTTGAGAATGATCGCGTTGAGATAAAACAAGGCATCCAGGAAAACGAGGTCGTCGCGATAGACAACCTGGACAAACTCGGGGACGGGGTAATCGTCGCGCAATAGCGAAACGGGTTCCAAGTTCAAGGTTCAAGGTTCAAAGTGGGGAGCCTTCAATTCGGAATTAACTAGTTGTTTTGAGAAAGGTCCGGCCAGGAGGCCCACTGAAATGGCAAGGATCGATCGTTTCGAGGAGTTGAATGCGTTGAGATCTGCGAGAGAAGCCGCAATCCTGATATACGACGTTTCCGATCGGGACGAGTTCTCGCGAGATTTTGCGCTTAAGAACCAGATCCGGCGGGCGGCCATATCCGTAGTTTCAAATATTGCCGAAGGGTTTGAGAGAGATGGAAACAAGGAATTCGTCAACTTTTTGTCGATAGCGAAGGCTTCATGCGGCGAGGTAAGAGCTCAGCTCTATATCGCTCTCGATAGGGGTTACGTTTCGAAACACGAGTTTGAGGCAATTGCCTCAAAACTGAAAGAAACCAGCCAAACTATTTACGGGCTGATGAAATATTTAAAGAATTCCGAATACAAAGGCAGTAAGTTCCAGCGATAGTTGAATGAATATCCGGTCGATGTTCCAACAACTCACAAGCAATTCTTTCGGCGATGGAAGTGACCGAATCCTGGAACCTGGAACATTGAACTTGCAACCACTTTTTACGATGGACTTTTTACTCACGTATTATGCAATGGCTAGCTGAAATTTGTGTCAAGAGGCCCGTTTTCGCCACGATGCTGATCCTTTCGCTCGTCGTGGTAGGAGCCTTTTCGTTCTTCTCGCTGGGCGTCGATCTCTTTCCAAAGGTTGATTTCCCAACCATAACCATAACCACGGTGAATCCCGGCTCGTCGCCGCAGGAGATCGAGACCGAGATAACGGAAAAGATCGAGGAAGTGGTCAACACCGTCTCCGGTATCGACGAACTACGGTCCACATCCCTCGAAGGCGTCAGCCAGGTCTTCGTTCAGTTCATCCTCGAAAAAGATGTGAACATCGCCGCGCAGGAAGTGGAGAACCGCGTTCAGCAGGCGATTCCCAACCTTCCGGAGACTGCCGAGCAGCCGACCGTTCAAAAGCTGGATTCGGATGCGGCTCCGGTGCTTCGAATCGTCGTTTCCGCGCCCGACAGTATTCGCGAGGTCACAGAGATCGCGAAGAACAAGGTCAAGGAACGGATCGAATCGATCAACGGCGTGGGCCAGGTGCAGATCGTCGGCGGCCGCGAAAGGCAGATCAACGTCTGGGTCGATCCGGACAAGATGCGTGCGTTCAACGTCACGCCGGTTGAGGTCCAGGTTGCGCTGCGAGTGCAGAACCTTGAGTTTCCGGGTGGCCGGGTAGATGAAGGAAGCGTCGAGCGGAATGTCAGAACGCTTGGAAAAGTGCGCCGGGTCGAGGATTTCCAGAACGTTGTTGTGGCAAACCGCGGCGGGTACGAAGTTAAGGTGAAAGATATCGGTTCTGTCGAGGACGGGGCCGAGGAATTGCGCTCGCAGTCTTTCCTCAACGGTAAGCCGGCGGTGACCCTGATCGTGTCGAAACAGTCCGGCGAGAATACGGTCGCTGTTGCGCACGCGGTGAAAGAAGAACTCGAAATTATCGGTAAAGCGCTTCCGAAGGATTATCGACTGCAGATCATCGGTGACAACTCGATATTCATCGAGAACTCGCTGGAATCGATCGAGACCCACCTCATCGAAGGAAGTATCTTCGCAACGATCGTGATCTTCCTGTTCCTATGGAATTTCCGATCAACGCTGATCGCCGCGATCGCGATCCCGACCTCCATTATTTCTACGTTCGCCCTGATGTATGCGATGGGCTTCACGCTCAACTCGATCACGATGCTTTCGCTCACGCTTATGGTCGGAATTGTCGTTGACGACGCGATCGTTGTGCTTGAGAACATTTACCGGTTCATCGAGGAGAAAGGGATGTCGCCGTACCGCGCGGCGATCGAAGGAACGAGAGACATCGGTCTTGCGGTACTTGCGACCACCTTCTCCCTGTTGGCCGTGTTTATTCCGATCGGTTTTATGGGCGGTATCGTCGGACGGTTCATGTCTTCCTTCGGCCTGACGTCCGCGTTTGCGATCGCTGTTTCGCTGCTCGTTTCGTTCACGCTCACACCGATGCTCGCCGCAAGGATCATCAAGTGGAAGAATCCTGAAGAAGGAGACAGAAGACAGGAGACAGAAGACGAGGATCTAAGTCCTCAGTCCACCGTCCTCAGTCCTGATGGAGAGATCCACCTCACCGAAGAAGAGATCCACGTTTCTTACCTTAGCGAGGAAGAAAAGAGGAGCCTTCACGGCGGCAGCAAGGACTCATGGTTCTACAAACACATCGACGCGGTTTACACGCGGATGCTCGAATTCTCAATGAGCCACCGATGGATCATCGTTCTGGCGAGCCTGGTAGTCGTGCTTAGCACCGTGCCTCTGTTCATGTTCGTGGGAAAGAACTTCCTTCCGGTTGACGACCAATCCCAATTCGAAATTTCCATTCGAACCGACGAAGGCGCATCGCTCCAGGCATCGACCGTGTTGATGGAGCGAATCGCATCGGAAATACGAAAGCTGAAAGGCGTAACAGACACCCTCATCACTGTCGGCGGCGGGCAGGCGAGGGCCGTCAACGCAGGTACGATCTACGTTAAGCTGACCCCGATCGGGGACCGTGACTTGTCTCAGGAAGAGTTGATGATCGCGACCAGGGACCTGCTGAAGAAGAACTATCCTCCGACACTCAGGACAGGCGTTCAGCAGGTACAGGCGTTTTCGGGCGGCGGGTTCAGGAATGCCGATGTTCAGTTCTTCATCGGCGGGCCCGATCTTGGGCAGCTTGAGAAGTATTCCAAGATCCTTGTCGATGTCCTGAAGAAGAATTCTGACGCCGTGGACGTCGATTCGACGCTGATCAGTGGAAAACCGGAGATCCAGCTTCAGGTTGACCGTGACCGCGCGGCGGATCTCGGTGTTCGTGTAGGCGATGTGTCGCAGTCCCTGAACATCCTGGTCGCGGGACAGCAAGCGACGACATATAACGAAGGCACGGAACAATATGAGGTTCACGTGCGCGCGGCGAACACATTTCGCAACGACGTTTCGAGCCTCGAACGTCTGATCGTCCCCTCAAGCAAGCTTGGGTGGGTGACGTTGGACAATGTGGTGAAGGTGGAGGAAGGCACCGGCCCTGCGGCGATCGACAGGATCAACCGTCAAAGGCAGGTGACGGTACTTGCGAACACCCGTCCTGGCGGATCCGCGGTCGTTATCCAGAACGACCTGAACAAGGCGCTGGCACAGATCAAGATGCCGGCGGGTTATGTCGCGGGATATGTCGGCAGGTCAAAAGAACTGGGCAAGGCGGGTTTCTACTTCCTGCTCGCCATCATCCTCTCGTTCATCTTCATGTACATCGTTCTTGCCGCGCAGTTTGAGTCGTTCATCCACCCGATAACCATTCTGCTCACGCTTCCGATCGCGATCCCCTTCGGAATTGTTTCGATCCTGATCGCGGGGCAGACGGTGAACATCTTTTCGGGTCTCGGGCTCTTGCTTTTGTTCGGCGTAGTGAAAAAGAACGCGATCCTGGTGATCGACCACGTCAGGAACCTTCGGGCGGAGGGAATGAACCGGCACGACGCGATCATCAAGGGGAATCGCGACCGTTTGCGGCCGATCCTGATGACAACGATCGCGTTGATCGCCGGGATGATGCCGCTCGTGGTCTCGTCCGGCGCCGGGGCGGGAACGAACCGTTCGGTCGGGGTGCTCATCGTCGGCGGACAGGCGCTTTGCCTGCTGCTCACGCTGCT
>JAHEEZ010000261.1 GCA_024640445.1 Acidobacteriota bacterium
GCGATCGAGCTTGCGATCCCCACAACCGAACTGAACCTTGCGAATAAGGCGTCAAAACCGTCCTCACCTGCTGCGATGAGCACCGCTATTCCGAATCCGACCGCGACCAAAACCTGAATGCCGAAGAAGATGGCGATCGCCGCGACGGCCCAGAGTCCCGGCCTGTATCCGTTCTGCTTTGCGGTCCTGTAGACGAAAAATACCGCGATAATGATGAAGATGGTTCCGATCACTTCAACACTCCTTTCGATCCGCTCGAGAAAACGATGTTTCAAGGGCCCGATAACTCCATGTACCAAAGAGGCCGGAACCAAGGATCGCTTTCACTAAAGGGTTGAATCTGCTATATTCTGCCCTAATCTCCCCCGAATTCAAACACTTGCAACCACAAATTATGAGCGCTATTCACGATTCGGCCTCGAAAATGGAAATGAAGGGTTTCTTTGGCCACCCGCGCGGACTTTCCACTTTGTTTTTTACCGAAATGTGGGAAAGGTTCAGTTATTACGGGATGCGCGCCATCCTGTTCCTATATATGACGGCAGCGATCGTCGACGGCGGTCTCGGCTGGGACGCCGCGTACGCGGGCCCGATCTTCGGGCTCTACGCGTCTTCGGTGTATTTCCTGCCGCTTATAGGAGGCTGGATCGCGGACAGGTTCATCGGCGCGTACAGGGCGACGTTCATCGGCGGCGTGATAATAATGCTCGGTCATTTCTCGCTCGCCGTGCCGACAACAACCTTCTTCTACCTTGGCCTTGTTTTGGTCGCGGTCGGAACAGGCTTTTTGAAATCGAACATCAGCGCGATGGTCGGCGACCTCTATACGAAAGAAGATGAGAGGCGCGATGCCGGTTTCTCGATCTTCTATATGGGGATCAACATCGGCGCGCTCGCATCGCCGCTTGTTTGTGGATTCCTTGCGCAGCACCCGGCCTTCAGATCGATGATCGAAGGGTGGGGCCTTGACCCGAACAGCAGTTGGCATTTCGGATTCGCCGCGGCCGGCGTGGGAATGGCATTCGGGCTGGTGCAGTACCTGGTAGGCAAACGGCATCTCGCGGGTGTCGGCGCTCCGCCCGACCACGACACGGTATCAGCGGACGGCACCGTGATCCCTGACCTTAGCCCGGCGTATATCGGCCAGATCATCGGCGTCATCGTGATCTCCGCTGCGCTCATCGGCGGATCGGCGTATTTGTACGGGTTCGACTTCGCCCTTTCATACGTGCTGATGCCGGTCGTGCTGCTCGCAGGGCTTGTCGGCGTGCTTCTCACGGGAATGCAGGACCAGTTGACGACCGCCGACTGGAAACGGCTCGCCGTTATCACGATCCTTTTCTTCTTCTCACTGTTGTTCTGGATGGGCTTCGAGCAGGCCGCAACGAGCCTAAACCTCTTCGCCGAGAAGCTCACGGAAACGAGTTTCTTCGGTTATAGCTTCCCAGCCAGCTGGCTTCAGTCTGTCAATCCGTTCATGATCATCCTTCTCGCACCGGTTTTTGCGTGGCTTTGGGTGACCCTCGGCAAACGCCAGCCGACCGACGCTGTTAAATTCTCGATCGGGCTCTTGTTCGCCGGTTTGGGATTTATCGTCGTAGGATATGCGGCATCATTCACGGACGCGGGCAAAGTGAGTTTCTGGTGGCTGGTACTCGTATACTTTCTCCATACGATCGGTGAACTTTGCCTGAGCCCGGTGGGCCTCAGCTCGATGACCAAACTCGCTCCCGGCAAGATGGTATCGCTGATGCTGGGAGTCTGGTTCCTCTCTATCTCGATGGGAAACTATGTCGCAGGCCGCATCGCGGGAGAATTCGAGGAGAAAGCTTCGGTGCTGACCGGTATCTTCTCAAAAGTGGCGATCATACTCATCGTCGGCGCCGTTGTGCTGTTCCTGATCTCTCCGCTAGTCAAGAAACTTTATTTGCGCACGGATGAAGAAGCGGCGGAAGTCGCCTGATCCAGAACGATTCGGCGCCTTTCGCGATCCTTTCGCGAAGGCGCCGTTAAATTTCCGAAAACCCAAGAACCCGGAGAACCGACCTGTCTATGTCTGCTAACACAACTACCGCCGGAGATCTCAAGAAACATCCTTTTGGCCTATATGTGCTGTTCGGCACCGAAATGTGGGAGCGATTCAGCTTCTACTCGATGCTTGCGCTATTTACCCTGTATCTTCAGGACCCGGTGGACGGTTTCAGCTGGACGCCCGCTCAGGCGACGTCGCTGTATGCGAATTACCTGATGTTCGTTTACGCAAGCCCTCTGATAGGCGGCTGGCTGGCGGACAAAGTGCTCGGCTACCGGAAGGCCGTGATGATCGGCGGCTTCTTCTTTATGGCCGGTCACGGACTGCTCTCGGTCCCCGCGATGTGGGCGGTATACCTTGCCCTCGCCTGCCTTGTGATCGGTAACGGGTTCTTCAAACCGAACGTCTCGACGATGGTCGGAAACCTGTATCCGGAAGGCAGTCATCTGAAGGACCGCGCGTACAACATCTTCTATATGGGAATCAACATCGGAGCGTTCGCGGCTCCGGTGATCATGGAAATTGTAAAGGCGAGGTTTGGTTTCCATCCCGCGTTTGCGGTCGCCGCGTTCGGAATGGTCATTTCGGTCGGAATACTCTGGTGGTTCAAGAAAGAGGTTGAAGATCCGGACGCCCTGGCCAAGAGACAGGGTAAACCGGTCGAGCCAACCATCCAGGATGTGGACAGCAGTACCGTTTCCGACCTTCCTCCGACCGAGGTAACGGAAAAAGAGATCTCGGCGATCGACCGCGTGCCGGACTGGCGCAGGGTTGTCGCGCTCGTCGTGATCTTCGCCATAGTCATAGTCTTCTGGATGGTCTTCCATCAGAACGGCTCGACACTCACATATTGGGCAAACGACAACACGGCGTGGAGCGTTTCGGGCATCATCTCGAATGCGATCAACCCGTTCTGGGTCGTGACGCTCACGTTCCCTTTGATATGGTTCTGGAAATTCCTTGACGACCGCGGCCGGGAGCCTTCGACGCCAACAAAAATGGCGATCGGAATGCTGCTTGTTGCCATCTCGTTCTTCTTTCTTTCGTACGCGGCGATGCGCGGTGAGGGACAGATGGCGGACAGCACGATGTTCGGGAGCGGCTCGTTTCGTGTCAACGAACGTGTCCTTGGATACCTGAAGGATGAGGGTGTACCCGCGGAAATTCTTTCAAAGATCGAATCGGCGAAGAATGAAGATGGAAAGAACCTGATACTCGAAGTGAAGTTCTCCGGGGATGATAAAGGTTCAGGCGATCAGAAATTTACAGAAGCGCTCGGGAAGGTCATGTCGGCGGATGAGGTCGGCAGGTACAAGCAGGCCTTTCTCACGAAGTCGTATCTCTTCCAGGTCTCGCCGCTTTGGCTGATCTTCGGATATGCAATAGTGACCCTTGGCGAACTTATGCTTTCTCCGATGGGGCTTTCGCTCGTATCAAAGGTCGCGCCCATTCGCATGCGCGGGCTGCTTATGGGCGGCTGGTTCGTAGCCACGGCAGTCGGCAACAAGCTGACGATGATCGGGATCTACTGGAGCATCTGGAAGCAGTCGAGTTTCTTCCTTGTGCTGGGAATGGCGGCATTCATCATGGCGATAGTCCTGGCGATCCTGCTCAAGCCGCTCAAGAGATCAATGCCGGGAGTCTGAGGGAAGTGATGAGTACTGAGAGATGAGTGATGAGTGGCGGGTGATGAGTTTGGTCCCCCTCACTCAATCGACTCGCCTGACTCAATAGACTCGTCAGACTCCCCGGACTCGCCAGACTCTTTTACCGGATCATTTTGTCGTAGATGATCACAAGCCCGAGGC
Source organism: Acidobacteriota bacterium (assembly GCA_024640445.1). Classification (GTDB taxonomy): domain Bacteria; phylum Acidobacteriota; class Blastocatellia; order Pyrinomonadales; family Pyrinomonadaceae; genus Aridibacter. Next base: position 3,841 of record JAHEEZ010000261.1, read on the forward strand.
CGAAGCTGAATATCCCCGCAATTCCCAGGATGGATTTGTTCACGGCTTCATACCTGCCTGCTGTGACGTGCATCGGAAGGCCGATCAAGAGACTCATCAGCATCATCCCCGCTATCGAACCTATCCCAAAGATCGCGATATAGAGAAGCGCGACGGCCGGCGCGGATATGGTGGGAAGGATCAGGAGCATCACGCCGGCGCTTCCTGCGAGGCCGTGTACCAGTCCGATCGCGATCGAGCGCGGGCTGAACTTTGCGAAGTGATGCGTTTCTTCCTTCGATTCATCCACGTGAGCATGGATGTGAGTGTGCAAATGACCCTCGTGTTCGTGTGCGTGGACGTGGACCCTGGACTTTTCTCTCAGTTTTCTAAGTGCGTTCAGCCCCAGGAGCACAAGCATCAGTCCAACAAGGCCTTCGAGTTTGGCTTCGACCGCATCCGAGATCTGCAGTTTCAGGAAAACGACAAGCGAACCCACCGCTAGCAACGCCAACGTGTGCCCCACGCCCCAAAATCCGCCGATGATCGTCGAACTGAGGAGGTTCTTCTTGTCGGCTACGATCGTCGAAACGGCAGCAAGGTGGTCCGGATCCTTCGCGTGCCACAAGCCGAGAAGGAATCCGAATCCGAGGACCGAAAATGTTGACAGTTCAGGTGCCATATTGAAAAGTGCTGGGAGATGAGTACTGAGTACTGAGTACTGAGTACTGAGAGATGAGTATATGCTTCGGGGTCGGGAGTTCAAAACGACGGTCAGGTCTTTCGAGTCTATCGAGTCTTTCGAGTCTTTTGAGCGACGATCAGCATCCACCGCTCTTCTTAAAGGTTAAAGGTCCGAGACGCCGACTGGTCCGGTACCGGTCAATTCCCGTGACATAACAGACCCGGCAGATTTCGACAGACTCACTCATCACTCACGCCTACACCCGCCTTCTTTTCTTCCAGATCAGCGATCTTCTCCTTAAGCCTCGCGATCTCG
>JAHEEZ010000262.1 GCA_024640445.1 Acidobacteriota bacterium
GCTGACGATGCACTGCAACTGAATCCGAAAGACCACGCGACGATTCACGGAAAGTCGCTAATTCTGACCCGGCTTGGGAGATATGACGAGGCGATAAAACTTGAGAAGCTGGCATTTTCGCTTGATGAAGAAGGCTACAATCCGGTCTACGAGACCCAGATGGCGGTGATTTACGCCAGATCTGGCGACCGGCAAAATGCGTTGCGCATGCTGAAAAAATTGAAGAAAGGCCTGGAGATCGGGGCGACCGCCTCTTTCAGGATCGCAGTGATCTACTCCGCATTGGGCGACCACGACAAGGCGTTCGAATGGCTTGAAAGATCTTACGATGAGGGAGACATGCTAATGACATCACTGATATCCAATCCCGAATTTGACGAACTTCATACGGACGCAAGATGGAAGGACCTTGTCAGGCGGGCCGGATTTCCAGACTAAAAAGGAAATGATCCATCGTTGATGATCCTCGGCAACCGTTGCGGGCAGGGTTGCCCGCGGTCCGGTCTCTTCACTCATTACTCTCTACTCAGTCCTCATCACTCATTGCTATGAAGGACCTTCTTCCCTTTTAAGTTCTCAGGGAGAAAACTCTCATCCGTATAGGGTTCTTGTTCTTGAAAATAAGATAACTTGACCACCCGGCAAACTTTCATTCTGACGCCGCTGAAGCGGCTCGGGGAATGGTCTTGCATCGCATCCCCGGGTTCCGCCTTCGGCTCCACCCGGGGCTAACTTCTGTCGCCCTTTCAGGGCGAGGAATTCCACGAGCTATTTGATCCGCGATTCCATCCGAACCGCATCGGCCCGACCACGAATTGCAGGAGGTGCACCTGAGGACGAGGAATAGACAAGATGCGACATATCTTATGCGGGGATAATAACGTAAGATTGGTTCTAAATACTGTGGCGGGTTAGTTGATCTCTGAAAGTTCTTGATCCTGTTGTATGATACCCAAGTAAGCCTTTTGAAACAGGAATTGCGGTGTAACTGCTCAACCAGGTGGACGGATGACTGTCGTTATGGACCCAGGCGATAAGTCACCGATGCTATCTTGCTGGATTGTCATTTGGATAAATAATGATGATTTATAGGAGAGTGAATTATGGTAAATATGAAACAAATAGTTCAATTTACGGGTTTCCTCACGCTAATGCTCGTGATTTCCGGTCTGGTCGTGGCGCAGTCGGCAAAGACCCCGCCGATCAATCCCGAAGCGGTAAATCGGCTTCGTGCTATGGCGGACTACATCGGCGGCCTCAAGCAATTCAGCGCAACGGTTGTTAACATGCGCGAGGACACGCTGGAATCGGGTCACCGGGTCGATTTCCAGGTTGCCACGAAGTTGATCGTCAGTCGTCCAAACAAGATAAAGGCCGAGCGGATGGGCTACCAGGCCGATCAGGTCTTCTACTACAATGGCGACAGTCTTACGCTGTATAGACCATCCCACAATGTATATGCGACAGTGGCGGCGCCAACGACGATAGAGGGAGTGATCGATTTTGCGCGCGATTCGCTAGGGATCGACTATCCCGTCTCCGACCTGGTGTATTCCAATGCTTTCCCGCTGCTGATACAGGATGTAAACGTTGCGCTAGTTATTGGAAAGGAGGTGATCGGCGGAGTGAAGTGTGATCATTTGCTCTTTAGCCGACCGGGTGTTGACTTTCAGGTATGGATACCGGACAGCGGCGCACCGCTGCCCCGCAAGTATATCGTTACGGATACAGGCACGCCTGAATTATTGAGCATTACCTCGCTCATTAGTGATTGGAATACAGCTCCGGCTGCGACCGACGTTACGTTCACATTTGTTCCGCCCAAAGGAGCGAAGGCGATCGAGTTTTTGCGTATAAAATAAGACAGCAGCTCTGACCGTTGATATCAATCGGAGATAACATATGAACAAGAAACTCACATTTTCGATGGTATTTTGTGGCATCGTCTTAATGATGGTTCCCGATATTATCCATGCTCAATATGGCGTTCGGCGGCGCGAAAGGCGCAGGACCGCTGTTGTGGTAAGCAGCAGTGCCAATAAGCAAGCAGAAGCATCGGCTGCCGCGGCATCGCAACAAGTTGCCGCCGCCAACCAGGAAGCGGCCGCTGCCGAAAAGGAGGCTGCTGACGCTAAGCAGCAACTGGCCACTGCAGAGGGAATGCTGCCGATCGGTACAGTTGCCGCGAAGCTTCCCGCTGGTTGTGAATCTATCGTGGTCGATAATGTGGAGTACTCGCATTGCGGCCTCAACTACTACCGCGCGGTTTTTCAGGGGAACAACTTAGTGTACGTAACGGTCGCATCGCCCAGCGGTTCGCCGCCGCCTGATTAGAGGAAACAGGCGCTGGAAGGATGACCCATTAGGGCAAAGAAGCACGTTTTCTTAGGCGCGTCGATGATCGGTACGTCCGCCGCCGCGAGCCGCTCTTGCCTGTCGGGCCGGTACCAGGCGCGCCGGGACAAACCGCTGATCGCGCAGGCTTTGGCGATCGGCAATGACCAAATGCCGATCAGACACCGGGCCGCCCACCGCCGCCGGTCCGGCGTCAGAGCTTTCCCAGCAGATCCTTGATCGCACGGTTCTCGAGCGCCAGCTCGGCGTACATCTTCTTGAGCTTGCTGTTCTCGGCCTCAAGCTCCTTCATCCGCTTGAGATCCGAGGCTTCCAGCCCGCCATACATGCTTTTCCGAGAGTACGTCGCATTGCTTATCCCGTGTTCCCGGCAGATCTCCGCCACCTTTCGCTCCGCTTCTCCTTCTTTCAGGATCGCCACGATCTGAGTCTCAATGAACTTTGACCTCTTCATTCGTTTCCTCCATCATCGATGATGCCAGAAAACGTCTACTTTTGAACTGTGCACTTTTAAGGGAAGCTTACGCGATCCCATCACTCAGTCCTTCTTAAGATACTTCTTCCCTTTCAGCTTCTCAGGTAAAAAGCTCTCATCCGTGTAAGCGTCGTAGCCCTCGCCGTATTTCAGATCCTTCATCAGCTTCGTGGGCGCATTCCGAATGTTCATCGGCACGGGAAGATTGCCGAACTTCTTCACGTCTGCCATCGCGTCTTTCAATGCGTTGTAAGCGCTCCGGTCCTTCTTGCAGGAGCAAAGATAGGCAACACCGTGAGCAAGGTTGATCGCGCATTCGGGAAGGCCGATCGTCTCGACCGCGCGGAACACTTCGTTCGCCACGACCAGCGCGGTCGGAACCGCGAGCCCCACATCTTCCGAAGCAAAGATCACCATTCTTCTGGCTATGAATTTCGGGTCCTCGCCGGAATCGATCATCCTTGCAAGGTAGTACATCGCAGCGTCAGCCTGACTCGCCCTCATGCTCTTGATGAAGGCGCTGATCGTGTTGTAGTGTTCCTCGCCTTTCTTATCGTATCGAAGAAACTTGGATTGCAGAGTGTTCGTGAGATTTTCGACAGTTAGTTCGCCGTATAACTGCGCGGTGTTCTCGATCATCGTGATCGCCTGCCGCGCGTCACCATTCGCCATCGAGATCAGCCAATCGCGGGCATCTTCGTCAAGATCGAAATCGGTCCGTCCGATGATCTCGGCCATCTCTTCGGGCGAAAGCTCGTTAAGGACAAAGACACGGAGTCGCGAAAGCAGAGGAGAAATGACCTCGAAGCTGGGATTCTCCGTTGTCGCGCCGATCAGCACCAGCTCACCGCTTTCCACATATGGAAGCAGGAAGTCCTGCTGTGCTTTGTTGAAGCGATGTATCTCGTCGAGGAACAGGACCCGGTTCTGACCTTCTTCGTTCGGGGCATCGACTATTTTTCTTATGTCGTTCTTGCCTGCTGTGACCGCCGATAATTCGTGAAGTTCGGCGTTGATCGCGTTGGAATAGATTCGGGCCAGAGTTGTTTTCCCGACTCCGGGAGGTCCCCAGAGCACGAACGAGAAGACATGTCCCTGCTCGATGGCGAGCCGGATCGGTTTCCCCTCGTCCACGAGGTGCTTCTGGCCCACGAACCCTTCAAGCGAGCGCGGCCGTATCCTGCTGGCGAGTGGTTCCATCTGATCTAAGTGGTCTGCCGGTCAATGACAAGCCATTCCTCGAGCATGGTTTCCTGAAGGTGGAACGCCTGCTCCACCTTGCCTCCCTTGGTCATCGGTGACTTGAAAAAGACCGAGAGCTGTTCCTGCACTCCGCCCTCGCCGCGCCGGGCGGCAAGATCAAGACACCGCGCGATCTCGATCGCCAAAGGAGCGGCGAGTATCGAGTCCCTGCACAGAAAATTGACCTTTATCTGCATCGGCATCCCCAGAAAGCCGACGACGTCAATATTGTCCCACGCCTCTTTGTTGTCGCCGCGAGGCCGGTAATACCTAATGTCGACAATGTGGTCTTCAACCTCGTAGCCGAGAATGTCTCGGAGCACGGAGTGCTTTGTCTTGATCTTTGAACGAAGTGAGTCTTCGTTGGACAGTGCGAGTCCGTCGCGGTTTCCAAGAATGTTCGTCGAATACCACCCCTCGACTCTGAGCGCGCGAGACCGCAACGCAGGTGCGAGAACCGTCTTGATGAACGTCTGTCCGGTCTTACCGTCTTTGCCGGCGACCGCGACGTTCTTCTTTTCCGCGAATTCCACAAGCGCCGGGATATCGGCGGATACCGACGGTGTGAAATTCCCGTAAGGTACGCCTTCAGCGATCGCGGCGTAGGCATAGAGCATCGACGGAGAGATCTCCGGCGAGTTCGCTTCGATCGCCGAT
>JAHEEZ010000263.1 GCA_024640445.1 Acidobacteriota bacterium
GGTTAACAGGACAAAACAATCCGGATGCGGCGCTTCAGAACATCGGCCCATACCCTCTTTGGCCTCAGGGCAGAACCGTGGGCGTCTATCAGGTCTCAGACAGGGTTTCGTGGATCAAGAACAACCACGCCTTTCTTTTTGGGGCTGACGTCAGGTATCTGAAGAATACCGTTACCTTCCTTCCTCGTTACAACGGTGTTTTCTATTTCCTGTCAGCGGAGTCGGTTGCGAACAACGCTCCTCATTTTGTGATAGTCAATGACGGCGAACCGACATTGCATTTCAAGCAGCTGGACCAATTCTATTATATTCAGGACGATTGGAAGATCCTTCCAAATCTTACTCTCAACCTGGGCTTCCGCTACGAATACAGCGGCCAACCCTTAAATCTCCTTCACAAGATCACGACGGAGCGCGAAGGCAATCCCGATACGGCTTACTTTGACCAGAGTCTTCCGCTTGAAGCCCGGACCGTTCCTGCGATCCCGTCGGATGGAAACAATTTTGCCCCGAGGATCGGTTTTGCCTGGTCTCCCGATTTCGGAAAGAGCAGATTCTCAAGACTGTTGTTCGGTGAGCAGTTCGCGACGGTGATCAGGGGAGGTTATTCGATAGCCTACGATCCGGTGTTCTACAACATCATGCTCAACGTCTCTACCCAGGCCCCAATGTCATTCTTAAACTTCCTGAGCGGTGACACCGCCATTCCGCTGCCTGCGAATCCGACCGGTTCGAACGTTCGCGCCGCCGCGTCCGCTTATCTTTCCAGAAACACCGTAGACCCAAGAACCCTGGTACAAACGCAAGTCTCCGACGATTTCCACTTGCCGAGAATAATGCAGTACTCCCTAGGGATTCAGAGGCAGATCGGTCAGAACAATGTCATTGAAATTCGTTACGTTGGGAACCGCCAGAACGACCTGTTCCAGACCGTCAATCGCAATCCGGCATATGCGAATCTTTACTATGGGTTCACGGCGAACGTCCCGGGCCTTGGCCTGACGAATTTTCCCTCGTTCAGAGAGTTGCTGCCCGCGGGAATCCAAGCCCCGGACCCTGAATCCGGCAGACTGATTCCGGGACGAGGCCTCATACGGTCCATTGAAAATACTGGAGACGGCCGGTACGACGGACTTCAGATTCGTTACAACGGCAGACTTTTTAACAACAGCCTCATCGTCGGAGCCTCATATACATTCAGCAAGACCTTTGACAACGCAAGCGACCTGTATGGATGGGGAGAAAGCCCTCTTTCTCAGAACCCGTTCGACTATGAGGCAGGAGAGCGCGGGCTGTCGGAATTGGATCGCAGGAATTCCCTTGCCGTTGAATTTTCCTACGAACTGCCATTCAGAAGGGATCAGCGCGGGCTCGTCGGCAAACTTATCGGTGGATGGCAGGTCAGCGGCATCTACAATTTGGCCGATGGCGAGTCTTACACTCCCTTACTCATTCTGAATTCCAACTATTTGGGAAGCAACCTCTCATACGAAGACACTGACGTAGCTGGTAGTTTCATAGGAGGAGACAATTTCAGGCCATTTGTCGGGAACATCAATGCTCCTGTGACACAGGCTGGAATCAGTCAAATTGACTTTCAATTCATTAATTTCCTATTTCCGAACCTGACTTGTCCGATCTCAGATCCGAGCGGTTTCTTTTCGTTCAACGAAATTCGTAATGGGAATTGTGTTTCAGTCGGGCTGGACGACGTTCGATATATCTTCAACGGCCCCGGAGCCGCAAGGATCTTCGGAACGCCATTCGGCAATGCCCTGCGTAATTTCGAAAGAGGTCCGAAGCTGAACAACTTGAACCTTGCGATCTTCAAGACGACCAATATCAATGAACGAATCAAGGTGCAGTTCAGATTCGAGGCCTACAACTTCCTGAACCATCCCAATCGCTCATTTGGCGTTTCCCAGGGAGCGTACTCGCCGGGCAGCATCTATTTGAAAGACGCAGGAGGCAGTTTTGCCAAAATAGATGAGGCAAATCTCAGCAGCCGACGAATCCAGCTGGGTATCCGGGTGACGTTCTAAACAAGGAAGTGAGGGATCTGCCGGGGGACGCGTCCTGTCACCGGTTTGATATTGCTGCGACCTTTTTGGGACGGGGCAAGACCAATAGAAAAGGGCGCCTCGGAGGCGCCCTTCTTAAGTTTCTGGTGCCGACTAGAAGATTTGAACTTCTGACCCCCCGCGTGTGAAGCGGATGCTCTACCACTGAGCTAAGTCGGCGTTTTCGCTGCAGGCTTAGAATTTACCAAAAACACGTCGGCGTTGAAAGGCCGGAAGTCAGCCTGCGCGCCGGTCATTACTTTTCTTTGCGTTTATATGCCTTGATAAAGAAAGGAGACTCACCGATGACCGCCTTCTCGCCCTTCTCAATCCCGAAGACGTCCGCGACCTCATAGTTGTCTTCGATCCAGCCGCCGAGCAGCATGTAGAAGTCGCGGCCGAAAGCCGTCTTCCCGAACTCCTTCATAGGGCGATTTACAACGAAAATGAACCGAACATCGTCGCGTTCCATGGCGGAGATGGCATCGAGTTCATCCTGCCGGCTGAGAAAGGCGGGTATCAGGACCTGGTGGCGAAGATCTATTCGGCGACCCGTCAGAAACGCAAGGTCGTTGCCCTCCGGCAGGACCGCGATCACTTCGTTCTTACGCGTGTTCGATTCGATAAATCTAACCGCCTGTCCGTAGGGCTTCCCTGCGTTTGGTTCCACGTAAACCGATCCGTTCTCCGCCTTGATCGGAAAGCTAAACCTCCGCTGGTATTTAAGGCCGAAGCCAAAGAAAAGAACTAGCAAGACCAGGATGAGGAACGCCCTGGCCAGATTCCGCGCGCGCAGGCGCGGACCTTCGTCGCCCGTCCAGCGCTTCAAAGCGTCCGGCAGGATCGAGAGAATCGAAAAACAAATGACTATAAGGGGCACCGGAAGAAAGCTTGCGCCGGAAAACCCTCCGCTCGGAACTCGCAGCATCACCCGAAAAAGAACCCCAAGTCCAAAGAGCGAGATCAGAAAGAGAGCTGGCGTGGAATAATCCCGTCCATCCGCTTCAGGGCCACTATTGACACCTCGCCGGCTGAACCAGATCTTGATGAGGATCGCGCCTAAGAGGAAAGGGACCGCGCGAATCGGGCTTCCATCCCACGAATCGGCATAAATGTATAAGAACAGGCCGGCAACAAAGGCGCACGAGATCAGGACGGCCACGGCATTCTTCCTTACAAGCTTTCCCCCGCTGATCAACACGATCGCGGATGCGATCAGGCCTCCCACAGCCGCAGCACCGAACATCTGCAACAACGACCCAAGGGGATCATCGAGCCCCGACCTCCAGCGGTTATATCCCACAAGAGACTCCGGGATATTCGTGTAGAAGAGGTGGCAGTCGTTGACCAGCGTGTTCCAGTCGATCGTCGCGAACAGCCACGCGAAGACGGGCAAGGCAACCGCCAGGGCGGCTGCGCCCGCGATCGTCAGATCTACAAAAAAGGCACGATAACGAAGCCGATGAAGATACAAGAGGAAAACGGCGATCGTAAAGGCGGTAGCAACTCCGAACTCCTGCTTGCTCAACAATGCGAACCCGGCAAACAGTCCGGCGAACACCAGTTCCCTTCGCAGACCCGAGGCCGTAAACCTAAGAAGGAACAGCACGCAGCCGAGCGAGAAGATCGTGCCGTGCAGGGATCCGAAAGAATACGGTAAAATGGTGTTCCCGCCGGGCTTGAAAAAACAGAGAAGAATGACGATCGAAACCGCGATGGAAGATTCCAAAGGCGGCATCAGCCGACGGGCGATCCGATAGCATAAAAACGAAGCCAGAGCAGTAAGAAGGATACCGCTGTAGGTAAGCGTGTCCAGGCGCGCCCCGAACACAAAGTACAAGAACGAGTTGAAGTAAGGAGAAAATGGCGTATAGGTATAATGAATGTCCCGGTAAAGGACCTCGCCTTCCAAAAGCCGGCGCGGCAGGTCGGATTCTCGACCAATATCGACGATTAGACCGGTCCACCTGTGCCACGACGCGATGAGCATTGCCGCGAACACGAAGATCGGAAGCAGCTGCGGATAAGGGATGCGCTTTGTAAGGGTTTCAACGGACATGGGTCAGCGCTTTTCGATCGGAATCCGTTCAATAATGCCACCGGCGCTTTAGTTGTCAAAGGCGACCTTGCTTTGAAACGGGCACGAGTTTGATTTTGTGAGATTACGATATAGGATTGGCTCCACTGATCGTGGTTCAATTCCGGTAATACCGGGACCTGTCGGAGACATGAACGAATTGGAATTCCTGGAAAAAAGCAACGGTGATGCCTGCCCCTGCCTTTCTGTAGTGATGCCCGCCTACAACGAGGAGGCGACAATCGCGGAGATTGTGGGAAAGGTCACGCGCATCCCTCATCTTCTCGAACTGATCATCGTCGATGATGCGTCTACCGACCGCACAGGCGAGATCTCTTCCGCATTGGCGGAGTCGGACCCACGAATCAGATACTTCCGGCAGGACCATAATTCCGGCAAAACGGAGGCGCTGAAGACGGGGATCGCTCTCACGACAGGTGAGATCGTGATAATCCAGGACGCGGACCTCGAATACGATCCTGATGAGATAGGGGACGTGATCGCGCCGATAATAAATGGTCATGCGGATGCTTCGCTGGGATCCCGATTCATGATCAAGCGTACGGCGCGGGTCCT
>JAHEEZ010000264.1 GCA_024640445.1 Acidobacteriota bacterium
GTATCCCTTCCGTCTGGTTAATTAGTCTGCCCGTCGATGATTTCGCGGAGAGTCTTAGACAAGTTCGCGAGGGCGGCGGTGAGATCATCAAGGGCTCGACCGATGCGGGGCACGCCGTCATTCGAGACCCGGTCGGTGTTTACGTAGCGTTGCAGGCAAATGAGTAGGCATCGCCTCAACCCTCTCAGCCATATAGGGGCGTTAATTGATAGCCACGTCGCTACGCGACTCGCACAATCTTTCAAACGCATCCCGTGGCCTGAAGGCCACGGCTAAGTTATATGTTCGCTACGCGAACGGAGTGGTGAATCGTAGATCGTGAATCGCGAATATGCCGCCAGTGTCTGTAGCCCGACCGTCAGGGAGGGCGTAATCGTAAATCGTGAATCGTGAATAGATCACCCGTGTCTGTAGCCCGACCGTCAGGGAGGGCGTAATTAGCCAACCGTGAATCGTTAACGGCTGAAAAGTAAGATCTCCCGCAAAGACACATAGAAAAGCGCAGATTGATCCCGACTGTTGATCCGAACGAAAGACCATCCTGTTGGTTCCATCCCGCCCGTTTCGGTCCCTCAAAACAACATTTCATTTTTTTATATCTACTGTTGAAGTTCTGTAATACAATCCCCGCTCATAAACTCAGCATCTGCGAATGTTTAGCGATAAGACCTGCTCGCCGAACCCGAAACGGGACTTATATGACCGAGAACTGGACGGACCTCTCCGATCTGCTGACAAGAAAGACTGTGCACAGCTCCGCACCTACCCGGCTGCCCTGCGGCGGGAGCACGGACCATCGGCTTGCGGGTCTTGTCTGCAGGCCGTGGCGGCCGGCGACAGTGAACATTGCCATCGACCTTCGTGCTCATGTCGCTCTGAAGCCGTACACTTCGGGCCAAATTTTTGTGGATATCGACGGAGTCGGCGAAAGGGAGTTGACCGTGCCCCATCTCCCGCTCAAGGGTCCGTTCGCTCTCGCATCGGCGCTGGTTTGTTACTTCGGCGTTCACGGCCTTCGTGTAGAGATCAAGACGGACTTTCCGTTCCAAAGCGGCCTCGGCGGATCCGGCGCGGTGGCAATCGCACTGATCGGAGCGATCCACACCGCTCTGAATGACCAGACTCCGGAACCCACGGACTATCCGGCGATGGTCCAGCTCGCTCACAATATCGAGGACTCGCTCTTCGGGAACACTGGAATGCAGGACCAGGCGGCGGCGATGTACGGAGGCGTCAATTTGTGGGAATGGGACTATTCGGACGTCCTGAACTTCAGTCGCCGGACGCTTTTAGCCGACCCGTCATCGCTCAACGAACATATCCTGCTGGCGTATCCCGGACGTCCTCACCCGAAATCCCGAAAAGGCAGCAAGATACTGGATCGGTTCAAGGAAAACGGCGCACTTGGCGTATTTGCTTCTATCTCGGATCTTGCAAGGCAATTCGCTGAACATCTGGAATCCGGGGACTACAGGTCCGCCGGGGAGATCGTCTCCGCGGAATACCGCCTGCGCTCCACGCTCATCCGCGTCGTGCGCCCCGACGACCTCGATCTGATCGAAATGGCCGGGACTGCTAACTGCGGAGTCGGCATCACAGGACACGGCGGCGGCGGATGCATGTGGGCGATCGGCAAAAAGGCCGACATTGACGAATTGAGGGGAAAATGGACCTCCGCTTTCGAGCGCAGAGAGGCCGGTTTCCTGCTCCCGGTCAGCGTTACGGGCGAGGGGCTGAAGGTCAACCGCAGCCCTTCGGCCATCGGCGAGGCCTGGAAGTGATGGAAGAACGAGCTGAAACGGAAATGCCGGTTGTCGACCGAATGGGCGTGATGAAGGTCCTGCGGTTCGCGATCCGTTACTGGCGTCCGCATATCGGAAGCGGCGCTTTGTTGCTCGCGCTGCTACTTGTCATGCAGAGCTACGGCGTCACCATCGCATACGCGATGAAGCGCCTGGTCGATCAGGCGCTGCCGCAGCGTGACAGCGCGGCCGTTTTGATCATCCTCGCCACGGTCGCGGTCGCTTACGTTCTAACTGTGTCTGCGACCGTCGCCGTCGAGTACGTCGGCGCCAAAATAAACGCCTCGATCATGTCCGAACTGCGCGTGCAGATGTTCGCGCAGCTTCAAAGGCTCTCTCTCGCTTATCACTCAAGGACCCATTCAGGCGATGTCATCGCGCGGTTTTCTGCTGACCTTGGCGACATCGAGAAGGGTGTCACAACGCGGATCGTGGACGGCCTGATGTCGCTGATCGGTTTGCTCGTCTACATCCCGTTCCTCTTTTTCCTGGACCTACGCCTCGCCGCCGTGGTCGTGATCGGTCTGCCTCTTATCGTGATAGGCGGCCACCGGTTTTCCGATTCCGCAACAAAAGCGCGCAAGACGATGCGCAAGAACGAGGCCGAGGTCATCGAGGCGGTCGCCGATAACGTCCGCGTACAACCGGTGATCAAGCTGTTCGACATAGCGGACCACGAAGAGCGTCTGTTCGGTGACAATGTCGTCCGCCTGCGCGGGAACTCAGCAAGATCGACATTTCTCGCGGCGATGGTCGGAACTGTCACAAGCGTCGTGATTCTCCTTTTTCAAGGCGTCGTGATCGCGGCCGGCGCCGTGATGGCGCTCAACGGAACGCTCGCCATCGGCACGCTGGTAGCTTTCGTAACACTCCACGCTTCGGTCAGCAAACAGGCATACGATCTGGCAAAGAAGGTCGTCCCGTCGCTGATATCCGCCGGAGGCGGTATCGCGCGCATCGAGGAACTGCTTTCTGAGCCGTTGGACATCGCCGACAAGCCCGACGCGCTCGAGATCGCTCCCGGTCCTGCGTCGTTCCGGCTGGAAGACATTAGCTTTGAATATGTGCCCGGACAGCCCTGTATTCAGAATGTCTCGCTCGAGATAGAAGCCGGCACAAATGTAGCGTTCGTTGGACCCAGCGGTTCGGGAAAGAGCACCGTGCTGAAGTTCCTTCTTCGCTTCCACGATCCGAAGAACGGCCGTGTGATGATGCGTGACCACGATGTTCGCGACCTGTCGCTTGCCGCGCTCCATTCGCACTTCGGCGCCGTTTTTCAAGATCCGCTTCTGCTAGCCGGCTCGATCAGCGACAACATTCGCGTGGGCAAACTTGCCGCGACCGACGCCGAGATCGAGCAGGCGGCGCGCGACGCCCAGATCCACGATGCGATCGCCGCGATGCCCGAAGGATACGATACCCCGATCGGCGAGGCGGGCGGGCGTCTATCCGGAGGCCAGCGTCAGCGTCTTGCGATCGCCCGCGCGCTGGTTCGCAATCCGCCGGTACTCGTCCTCGACGAGGCGACCTCCGCGCTGGATCCCGCTTCCGAAAGCGCGATCCAGGAAACGATCGCGAATCTTTCACTCGGCCGCACCGTAATCTCCGTAACGCATCGACTTTCACGGGTGACGACTGCCGACAGGATCTTCGTCTTCGACGAGGGCCGGCTGGTCGCTGCAGGCACACACGATGAACTCAGGGACGCCGGCGGGGTTTACACCGATCTGTGGAGAAAGCAGAGCGGTGTCGAAGTTGCCCCGCAAGGCACAGCGGCGCGGGTCCATCCGGAGTGGCTGCGAGAGATCCCTCTGTTCCGCCCCGCTCCCGAAAATGTTCTCGCACATGTGGCTGGCGAGCTTGTGTTCGAGCGGCTCGACGCCGACCGGCTGGTGTTCGAAGAGGGCGATGAGGGTGACAAATTCTACATTCTCGCACGAGGCAAGGTCGAAGTGCTCACACAAAAGGGCGAGCGGCTCGCGGTGCTCGCCGACGGCGACTTTTTTGGGGAGATAGCACTTATAGACGACGTCCCGCGCAACGCGACGGTGAGGACGCTGGTACCATGCTCGTTCCTCACCCTTACTCACGCACAATTCGACAGGCTGCTGGAGGAGGAAGATCTCCGGGTAGCGATCCGGAACATAGTGGACGCAAGACTCGAGACTCGATAGACATCGGAGGCACGATGAAGATTGGAGTGATCCTGGGCGGGACAAATTTTGAAGAGCAACGGAAGAACCCCGTATTCACAGAGGCGATCGAGATCCTGCGCGCACGCGGAGCGGAGGTCGAGATGATCGATCCGCGCCAGATGAGTATCGATCTCTCTGAACTGCGCGTTCACCACGACTTGTACGTCATTAAGTCGATCTCGAATCCGATGGCGGCGAGCTTGGGCGCGACACTGCATCACCTTGGCGCCCGTACATTTAACCCTTTCCCAATCGTGCAGATGATCCGTAACAAGATCGCGACTTTACGTTTGCTGGAAGAATGCTGCGTGCCCGTACCAGCCACTTATGTAGGCGCCGATGCGGAAGCGCTCGTCCCGTTGCTCTATCAAGGGCCTCTGATAGTCAAGCCGTACAAGGGCTCGCGAGGCATAGGGGTCGAGCTGGTTGCCACTCGGGACGAACTTCTGTCCTCGGCGGACGGTCCGCCCTTCCTTGCACAGCGGTATCACCCTTCTGACGACGGGCTCGACCACAAGATCTCGGTCATCGGTGGAGAGGTGTACGGTGTCAGAAGGATGTTTCCGATCAAGGTCTATTCGGACAAGATCGGAACGCCGCTCGAGATCGACGACGAGACGCGGGTTATTTCGGACCGTATTTCAAAAGCGCTAAAGATCGACACATTCTCGTTCGACGTTATTGTCAGCGGCGGCAAACCCTTCGTCGTGGATG
>JAHEEZ010000265.1 GCA_024640445.1 Acidobacteriota bacterium
AGAGCGCGCTTCATCCGGATCTGGCAAAGAGAACGATCGAGACGAACGCGCAGGGAAGAAGCCGTATTAATGAGTTAAGTTCGCTCGGACTTGTGCAGATCACACGGCCGGGTTACGGCAAGGACACCCCAAAGAACGAACAGATGAAAGATATCGAAATTCTTGACGTTTTTGACGATATCGCGACGGTCCGGCTTGAGATGAAAGACTGGATCGACTATATGCATCTTGCAAAGTTCAACGGAAAATGGGTGATCGTCAACGTACTTTGGAAAGGGAAACCAAGAAAAACGGATGGAGGAAGCTAAACCGATGACTCTCGCGAATCTCGCCGTTGGCTCCAAAGCGATGGTAACAAGGGTCGCAGGCCGCGATGCCGTTTCGAAAAGGTTGATGGAAATGGGAGTGGTCCCGGGCGTCTGGATCAGGGTTATTAAGACCGCGCCGTTCGGAGACCCGATCGAGATCCGTCTGAAAGGTTACAATCTTGCAATGCGCAGGAATGAAGCGGAATCGATCGAAGTCAGCGAATGAGTAAAGCTCATGGAACCAACGAGGCGGATCGGTCAGTTGGGACCGATCATCGGACTGCCTCCATGAACGTACCAAAGGCGGCGGACCATCAGGTTACGATCGCCATAGCCGGCAATCCAAATGCAGGTAAGACCACCCTTTTCAACGCTCTCACGGGCCTTCGTCAGAAGGTCGCCAACTATCCCGGGGTAACAGTCGAAAGAAAAGAAGGGCGTTGGAGGTTCGACGCCGGTTTGGAACCCGCAAGGCTGATCGATCTTCCGGGACTCTACAGCCTTGATGCAACGTCGCTGGACGAACTTCTCGCGCGCGAGGTTCTGATGGGGAGGATGAAGGACCTTCCAAAACCGGACCTCATCATCGCGGTTGTGGACGCGACCAATCTCGAACGAAATCTATATCTTGTAACCCAGCTGATCGAGTTCAGCATACCCGTTGTGATAGCCCTGACAATGGTCGATCTCGCTGAAAAGCTGCACCTTGAGATCGATGCAGACAAGCTTAGTGAAATGATGCGGATACCTGTGGTTTCCGTAAAGGCCAGGTCTAAATCGGGACTTGAAGAGATCACATCGGCGGTCAGGAAGATAGTCGTCGAAGGAAAGGAGGCCGATCCTTTCTGGATCGGCGCTTCAGAGGCCAACGAGCCTTCCGACGAGATCCACCTAAGTCTTACAGACAACGAGGCCGCCAACCGACAGATATTCGCCCGGTATAACTTCATTTCGGACGTCTATCAGGAATCCGTAAGAACCTCGGATAGTGAGCGGGCAGACATTTCGGAGAAGATCGATTCGGTCTTGACCCACAGGTTCTTTGGACTCGTCATCCTGATCGGAATCCTGTTGCTGGTCTTTCAGACGATATTCTCCTGGGCAGCTCTTCCGATGGACCTTCTGGACCGCGGATTTGGATCCCTTGGCGAATTTGTGCGGGCAGATCTTCCGCCGGGCGTTTTCACGGACCTGCTTGTCGACGGGGTTATCGCGGGAGTCGGCGGCGTGCTGGTCTTTCTTCCTCAGATCCTTCTTCTGTTTCTATTCATTTCTCTTCTCGAAGACACGGGTTACATGGCCCGCGCCGCTTTTCTGCTGGATAAGTTGATGAGCCGGGTCGGACTTCACGGAAAGGCCTTTTTGCCGCTGATGAGCAGTTTCGCATGTGCGATACCGGGCATTATGGCGACCAGGACCATCGAGAACCGGCGCGACCGCCTGGCCACGATCCTCATCGCGCCGTTCATGAGCTGTTCGGCGAGGCTTCCAGTCTACGCGCTTATGATCGCCGCTTTCTTTGCGGGGCAGACGGTGCTGGGCATCGTCTCCGTCGGAGCGGTGCTGATGCTAGCGATGTATTCCCTAGGTATCGCGGTCGCGGTCGTTGTGGCGTTCATACTCAAGAAGACGCTCCTGAAATCGCCGCCGCCGCCTTTTGTAATGGAACTGCCGCCGTACCGTCTGCCGAATCTCCGCACGGTGATCCAAAATATGGTGACAAGGGCGTGGCTGTTTCTGAAGAGAGCGGGAACGGTAATCCTGGCGATATCCATCATCCTCTGGGCGCTAATGTATTTTCCGAGAACGGAACCGGCCGTTTCAGGTATGGGGGCAGAGGCAGGGCAGAAAGCGGCGCATCTTGAATCCAGCTATGCCGGAATGCTGGGAAAAAGCATTGAGCCCGTGATCACTCCTCTCGGATACGACTGGAAGATAGG
Organism: Acidobacteriota bacterium; assembly: GCA_024640445.1. Taxonomy (GTDB): domain Bacteria; phylum Acidobacteriota; class Blastocatellia; order Pyrinomonadales; family Pyrinomonadaceae; genus Aridibacter. The sequence goes on from JAHEEZ010000265.1 coordinate 2,249, forward strand.
TGTGGCGATCATCGCTTCGTTCGCTGCGCGAGAGGTGCTCGTATCGACACTTAGCATTATCTACAACGCAGGCGAGGACGAGCCTGAGAATTCACCTACGCTTGTGAGCGCCATCCGCGAAGCAAAGCACGCGGACGGATCGAAGGTGTGGACCCCCTTGACGGCGCTTTCGCTGATGGTGTTCTTTGTGCTGGCAATGCAATGCATGTCCACCTTAGCCGTGGTTCGGCGCGAGACGAACTCCTGGCTTTGGCCCGCATTCATGTTTGGATATATGACGGTGATAGCTTATGCGGCGGCCTTTCTGACTTACCAGGGAGGAAAGTTCCTGGGTTTCAGTTAGCGGAGGGAATATGGATCTCCAATCGATCTTAGTGATAGCGGTTGTGACGTTTGCCGCTGGATTTCTGGCTTTCCGCGCAATTCGCACCACGCGCGAATCTGAAAAGGCGAAGAATTGCGGCAAGGGATGCGGATGCGGAAAGTGATGCGGACCTATTTGATGGCTCGGAAAAATCGTATCGTGCCCAGTATCGTCTTCAGGTAACCTGTCCTCTCGACTTTCGAAAACCCGCCTTCGGCTATCAGGCCTTCAAGTTCTCCCCTGAAATTTGAAGCAGTCGTTCGTTCTCCGTCGATCAGTCTTACTATTCCCGAAAGTCTCGCCTGAAGAGCGCCTGCCGGAAATCCGTAATCCGCGAGATGGAACTCCCCGCCGGGCTTCAAGACACGCAGAATCTCCCCAATTGTGACCACCTTACCCATGGGTTCCAGATGGTGGAACATGAGCGTCGAGAATACACGGTCAAAGCCTTCGTTCGCGTAAGGAAGTGCGTCCGAAAACGCATGATCGAACTTGACGCTAATTCCTCGGGCCAAAGCCTTTGACTCCGCCTTCGCGAGTACCGAAGGATCGGCATCGCAGCCGGTCAGAACCACCTCCGGACGGGCGCTTTTGATCAGGACCGAAAGCGTTCCCGTGCCGCAGCCCAGGTCCAGAACCTCCTGGCCTCTTTTAAGCGCGGCCTGGGCTATGAGGCGTTTCTTGAAACGGTATTCCCTGGTTGTGATCCGGACGATGGGATCGTAGAAGGGCGTGAGCCTGTTGTGCGCGAGGGCCGGGAGAAACCCTCCTTCCGATGTGACGTGAAAGCCTTGTCTCGTTTGATGGATGCCGCTCACAATCTTGTCTTCCTGAGGCGTAACGCATTCAGAATTACGGAAACAGAACTGAACGTCATCGCGGCGCTCGCGATCATGGGGCTTAGAAGAACTCCCAGGAAGGGAAAGAGCACGCCCGCAGCCACAGGCACGCCGATCATATTGTAAATGAAGGCGAAGAAGAGGTTTTGCCGTATGTTTCGCATCGTGGCTTCGCTCAGCTTCCTGGCTTTCATAATTCCGGCGAGGTCGCCCTTCAAGAGCGTGATGTCCGCTGCTTCGAGAGCGACATCGGTTCCCGAACCCATCGCGATCCCCACCTGTGCCTGGGCAAGGGCTGGCGCGTCGTTCACGCCATCCCCGGCCATTGCAACGATCTTTCCTTCCGCCTGCAGTTCTTTGATCTTATTCGCCTTGTCTTCGGGCAGGACTCCCGCAAACACGCGGTCGATCCCGAGCTTTTCGGATACCGCGAGGGCGGTTCGCTCGTTGTCTCCGGTCATCATCACAATATCGATGCCGTGCGCGTGCAAAGCCCTGATCGTGTCGGCCGCGGAAGCTCTTATCGAATCGGCGACCCCGATTATGCCCGCGGTCTTGTTCTCGACTCCCACAAGAACGACCGTCTGGCCCTCAGATCTCAGTTCGTCAGCTCTGTTGCTCAATTCCTTCCCAACCGCGATACCGGATTCATCGAGGAACCCGGCCGTTCCGATCGACAGGCGACGCCCGCCGGTCGTACCTCTGATCCCTTTTCCGGTAAACGATTCGAAATCTGTCGGCTCTACGATTTCAAGGCCCTTTTCTTCAGCAGCGCGAACGATCGACGCCGCGAGCGGATGCTCGCTGGATCTTTCGAGCGATGCGGCCATCGACAAAATATCGTCCTCGCTGAAGCCGGAATCTTTTGGAGTGACGACCGCCTGAACCTTTGGAGTCCCTTCGGTCAGCGTGCCGGTCTTGTCCACGACGATCGCATCGACCTTTTCGAGTGTCTCGAGTGCCTCCGCCTTTTTTATCAGCACTCCGTTTCTTGCGCCGTGTCCGGTACCTACCATTATCGACATCGGCGTCGCGAGACCGAGCGCGCATGGGCAGGCGATAATCAGGACGGAAACGGCGGCGACCACGGCGTAAGCGAGGCTGCCCAGAATGATCCACACTATGAATGCGATAACAGCCGCGATGATCACCGCCGGCACGAAATAGGCGGAGACCACGTCGGCAAGTCTCTGGATCGGCGCACGCGAACGCTGAGCCTC
>JAHEEZ010000058.1 GCA_024640445.1 Acidobacteriota bacterium
TCCTCACCGCGGACGGCGAGAGCGTGAACAAGTGTTCGTTTGACGGTCCGGTTTGCCTGACGGTCCCGTCGGACGGATCTTCGCGCGCGGAAGCGGTCAAAGAAGAACCCGGACTTGCACAGGCGCTGGAAGGCGCGGAACTAGTTCCCGTCAAAGCGGAGGATGTCGGGGTCGAAGCGGCCGACGATTTTACCTTTCGTATTCATCTTCAGAGGCCGGCCCCTTACTTTGTCAGCTTGCTTGCAGCCCAGTACTTCAGCGTGCTTAACAGGAAGTCGATAGAGAAAAACGGGAAAGAATGGATGAAGCCCGAGAACCTTGTAGCCAGCGGCTGCTTCAAGGTGGCGGTTTGGAAACCCTATGACGAACTCGTGCTGGTAAGGAACCCATTCTACTGGGACGCGGAGAATGTGCATCTGGACGGTGTGAGGTTCTTCCCCCTGGATGAAGCCAACACGATAATGAACCTATACAAGTCGGGAAGGGTGGATGCTACCTATAACCACACCGTGCCGACCGCCTGGAATGAATACATACGCCAGTTCAAGGATGAGTATATGCTTCATCCGGAGATGTCCAATGAGTTCTACGCTTTGAGCGTCCATAAGCCGCCGATGGACAAGCTTGAGGTCAGAAAGGCGTTTTCCCTTGCAATCGACCGACGGTCGCTGGCGAAGTTCACAAAAACGACGCGGCCGCTCGCCTACTTCATTCCCGAAGGTGTCTTTCGCGAGTATGACAAGGTCAGGGAATCGGTCTTCGCACGGCTCGCTAAGCGAGACGGCGTTTCAGAGGAGGAAATGCGGGCAAGGTATTTCGACCCCGCCGGAGCCTGCAAGCTTTTGGCGAAAGCGGGTTACAAGGTCGATTCCGCCCCCGGCGGCAAATGCAAAGTGACGGATTTTCCGGCAAGCGAGATCTCGATCACCTATAACACGAGGGAATTCAACAAGCAGATCGCGGAGTTTGTACAGGCTCAATGGAAACAGAATCTTGGGATCGAGGTCCAGATCCGGAATATGGAATGGAAGACATATCTCGAATACAGGTCCAAGGTCCAGTACCGGGGAGTGGTCAGAGCTGGGTGGGTAGGTGACTACATTGACCCGTTTGCGTACAGCATTTTCTTCTACAAGAAGAAGAACGACAGCGGGACCGGATATTGGAGTCAGGATTACGACCGGATCCTTGAACAGGCGAACGGGATGCGGGATCCTGACAAGCGTCTGGAACGACTTGCGGAAGCAGAGTATTTCGTACTCAAAGACCAGCCGGTCATCCCGCTGCTGACGCAGCAGACCAACTGGATGAAAAAGCCCTATGTGAAAGGGATGTACCCGAATCCGGGCACACTTCATCCGTGGAAGTTCGTTTACATCGAAAAGGACCCTGCGAAATGGGACCACGACGTGGACAACATTTTCAAAAATCAGAGCGACCGGACCGTCGATGCCCAGATCGCCGAGCTTATGAAGACGCAGATCGAGTTCGAGAGGACAAAGAGCAAGCCAGCTTCCGAAACCGGTCCCGGCAGTTAGCTTGCAACCGATCCACGAAAAGCCGGAATCGTAGCCGAGTCAATAACTTTGGAGAAAACTGCCCTCGGTCCAAAGTCGGTTTTTGTGGTCCCGATTTGGGGAGGACCATCTTGCCTGAGATCGAACTAACGTGATAACTTGTTCAGAAGCTTTTAGTTCGACGTTCGATCTCTCCTTTCAATCTCTTGACAAAGCTAAATTCCTCGGAGCAATTCATTTGAAGGAGCGCCAAAAAATGACGCGATACATCACAGGTGGACGCCGCGCAGGGCTCGCACTGATACTCTTATCCCTTATTATCTCCGGATGCTCGACACAAGCCTCGACAAAATACTGGGGCAAGGTCACGGAACCGAATGACAATGTTCTGAGATACATCACCGGTTCGGAGCCGGAATCGCTGGACCCGCAGTTCGTGACCGGACAGCCTGAGGCTAGGATCTTGATCGGGCTTTACACGCGTCTTGTTGAGTTCGAGCCAAAAACCATGGCCCCTATCCCCGAGATGGCGACGAACTGGGAGCAGAGCGAAGACGGGACGGTTTACACCTTTTATCTGCGCAAGAACGGCAAGTTCTCGAACGGCGATCCGATAAAAGCACAGGATTTTGTGTGGTCATTCCAGAGAGCGCTTTCACCGGAACTTGCGTCGCGGTATGGTTTTCTCGGATACGACATCAAGTACGCTGAGGCATACAATTCGGGTCAGGCATTCGTGAAGAAAGGCGGGAAGTTCCTTCGCGCTGATGACGCGGACGCTGCCTCCGATGATCAGGCGCAGCCAACAAACTGCGGGATCAATGAGCCGATCTGTCTGACGGTATCGTCGGACGAAGAAACAAGAAACAAGGCGGCCGCCGATGACGAAAAGCTAAAAGCGGCGATAGAGGGAGCGGAATTCGTCCCGGTCAAACCCGAAAATATTGGCGTCGAGGCGGCCGACGATTACACACTTAAGATCACACTAAAACAGTCGGCACCTTACTTTGTCGGTCTTCTCACTCACCAGTTCTTCTCAGCGCTGCACCGCGCATCGATCGAGAAATGGGGAAAGGACTGGATCAAGCCCGAACACATAGTCACAAGCGGACCTTTCAAACTCGGCGAATGGAAGCCTTATGACGAGATGACCATCGTCCGAGACCCTAATTACTGGGACGCTGCGAACGTGCACCTGGACGGTATCAAGTTCTACCCGATGGACGAACAGACGACGATGATGAATCTGTACAAGGCAGGTCGGGTCGACGCGCTCTACAACCACACCGTACCGGCGGCCTGGAATGAGTTCATACGGCAGTTTAAGGACGAGTACCTGCTCCAACCTGAAATGTCGATCGAATACTACACGTTTAGTGTGAAGAAGCCGCCTGTCGATAAGGTCGAGGTTCGCAGGGCTTTTGCTTTGGCTGTCGATCGCGAGGCACTTGAAAAATACCGGAAGACCGTCAAACGGCTGGTCAATTTCACTCCGGAAGGGATCTTCCCGGAGTATGAGAAGGTAAGAAAACGAGTGTTTTCGGAACTGATCAAGAAGGAGGGCATTTCCCAAGAAGAGTGGAATGACCGCATGTTCGATCCGAAGCATGCTTGCGAACTAATGGAAAAGGCAGGTTATACAGCCAAAAAGCAGGATGGGGGAAAGTGCACGGTCACCGATTTTCCTGCTGACAAGATGACCTTGACCTATAACACCTCGGAAAGTAACAAGCAGGTGGCGGAGTTCGTGCAGGCGCAATGGAAGCAAAATCTCGGGATCGAAGTGCAGATCAAGAACATGGAGTGGAAGACGTTTCTACCTTATCGTTCCAGTATCGAATACACGGGTGCCGCAAGAGCTGGATGGGTTGGTGATTTCGTGGATCCGTTCACGTTCCTGAGTCAGTTCTACACAGCACAGAATGACAGCTCGACCGGATGGTGGGATCGAAAGTACGACGAGATGCTTGATAGTGCGAACAAGACCGCCGATCCAACAAAACGATTTGAGCTGTTGGCGGAAGCGGAGTTTATGATGCTGCAGGACCAACCGGTGATCCCCCTTGCGACCTCCGGGACAAGCTGGATGAAGAAGCCCTACGTAAAGGGAATGTATCCGAACCCGGGCACGATGCATCCGTGGAAGTTTGTTTACATCGAGCAAGACCGGAGTAAATGGGACAAGGCCGTGGACGGGATAATGACCGATTACACGGACCCCAGGGTCGAGTCGCAGATCAAGGCACTGATGAAGACCCAGGTTGATTTCGAGGCCGCAAAAGCGAAACAAACCGACGAGAAAGAAGACAAGACAGACTAGGAACCGCAGCGAGGAAAAATGCTGAAATTCATTCTGAAGAGACTGCTGATCATCATCCCGATGGCCCTGCTTGTGGTAACGGTAACGTGGGGGCTGATTCGCATCGCACCCGGCAATTTCTATTCTACCGAAAGAAAACTGCCGCCGGCGATCGAAGAGAACATCCGTAAGAAGTACGGCCTGGACAAGCCCTGGTACGTGCAGTACGGCACGATGATGGGCAACATCATCCGTCTCGATTTCGGGGATTCGCTCAAGTACCAGGGCCAGTCGGTCAATGAGATCATAAGGCGTCACTTTCCTTACTCGGCGACTATCGGGTTGCTCGCTTACATTCTTGCACTCATCATCGGGTTGTTTGCCGGGATCGTAGCGGCTTTGAAACAGAACTCGGCGTTCGATTATGGATCGATGGCCGCGGCGATGCTTGGGCTGAGCGTGCCGAATTTTGTACTCGGCCCGATCCTCGTACTCTTCTTCTCTTTGTATCTTTATTGGCTTCCGCCTGCGAGATGGGGCGGCCCGCTGTACCTGATCATGCCGGTCGTGACGCTGGCGGCGATATACGCGGCGTACATAGCCAGGCTGACGCGCGCCGGAATGCTCGAGGTAATGCGATCGGATTACATAAGAACAGCGCGGGCGAAAGGGCTTGACGAGAAGACGGTGCTGCTCAAGCACGGACTCAGGGGCGGGATCGTTCCGGTAGTCTCGTTCACGGGGCCCGCGCTCGCTTCGCTGCTTGCCGGAACGGTCGTGGTCGAAAAAGTTTTCGCGATTCCCGGATTGGGCAATATGTTCATACAGGCGGTCCTGAACCGCGACGAACCGCTGATCCTGGGCATCGTCGCCTTTCTTTCGATATTGATAATGATCTTCAACCTGGCGGTGGATATTTCCTACGGGTTTCTCGATCCGAGGATCAGGTACGAGTAACTCGCCTGCGCCTTTGGAATTCGGAATTACAGTTCTCAATCACCTATTACGATGAAAGAAGACATCAACACCCAAGGGGATGGCGCGCAGGACGCGCCCGTGGTCAAGGGCACTTCGCTTTGGAAAGACGCCTGGAAGCGCCTTCTGAAGAACAAATTGGCCGTGTTCGGCCTCGCAGTGATGATCCTGATGGTGCTCGCCGTCGGACTCGGGCCTTTTATTATGGAATGGACCTCGGGCATCACCCCGGATTACATTCCGGCTAACGGCGACCTCATAAGGTCGTTCCCGCCTTCGTTGCAGCATCCGATGGGAACGGACGAAGCGGGCCGCGATCTCCTTGCACGGGTACTTCAAGGCGGCCGCATATCGCTGATGGTCGGGATCATCTCGACTGCCGTTTCGCTGATCGTCGGCGTTTCGTACGGGGCCATTGCCGGTTATGCGGGAGGCAGGCTCGATAACGTGATGATGCGGCTTGTCGATATCATCTACGCGATACCGTACATCCTGATCGTCATAGTGCTTCTCTCCGTATTTGGCGGAGAGAATATCCCTTCTTGGATCGGGGCAATGTCTGAGGTGTTCGGCGGCGGGGCTGGCCTAAATCAGATCTTCCTGCTGTTCTTTGCACTGGGCCTTGTTTCGTGGCTGACGATGGCACGTGTAGTCCGCGGGCAGATCCTTTCACTGAAGAACGAGGAGTTCGTACTCGCCGCCAAGTCAACGGGTGTTTCGACTCCGGCGATCATCTTCCGTCACCTGGTGCCGAATGCGCTGGGACCCGTCATCGTTTACGCAACCCTGACCGTGCCATCGGTGATGCTCACGGAAGCGTTCCTGTCGTTTCTGGGTATTGGTGTCCAGGCGCCGTATGCTTCCTGGGGGAGCCTGGCTTCTGACGGCATCAAGAACATCGCGATCTTTCCGTGGCAGCTGATCTTCCCGGGAGTGACGATGGCTCTCACGCTCTTCTCTCTGAACTTCCTCGGCGACGGTCTGCGCGACGCGCTCGATCCACAGACCAGGAAATTCTAAAGGCAAACTGACAATTTGGCGCCCGCCGCCACGATCTCTGAACACTGAAAACCAGATGAGCGAAAATAACGGCAATCTTCTGACGGTTAACGACCTGAGGACCTATTTCCAGACCGAGGACGGCACTGTAAAAGCGGTCGACGGCGTATCTTTCCAGCTTACGAAAGGCGAGACGATCGGGATCGTCGGCGAATCCGGCAGCGGCAAGTCGGTCGCCAACCTTTCGATAATGAGGCTTATACCGGAGCCACCGGGCAAGATCGTCAATGGCGACATAATCTTCGACGGCCAGGATGTCCGGAAGCTGTCTATCGAAGAGGTCAGAAAGATCCGCGGGAAGCGGATCGCTATGATCTTTCAGGATCCGATGACGTCGCTTAATCCCTTTCTGAAGATCTCCACGCAGCTGATGGAGGTGACACAGCTTCACTTGGGGCATACGAAAAAGCAGGCGTACGACCATGCGGTGGAGATGCTGCGAAAGGTCGAGATCCCCGATCCCGAAAAACGTGTTGACAATTATCCGCACGAGTTCTCGGGCGGTATGCGGCAGAGGGTGATGATAGCTATGGCGCTTAGCTGTCAGCCGGAACTGCTGATCGCCGATGAACCCACTACCGCGCTGGATGTGACGATCCAGGCGCAGATCCTTGAGTTGATCAAGGAACTAAAAGACGAACTTGGCACGAGCGTCATACTTATCACACACGATCTTGGAGTCGTCGCCGGAATGACTGACAAGATCATCGTGATGTACGCCGGAAAGATCTTTGAGTCCGCGCCCACGGGCGAATTGTTTGAACGGCCAGCAAATCCCTACACAAAGGGGCTCCTGCGGTCAGTACCGGACCCCGCGCACGAACACGGGGCGCCTCTCTACCAGATCCCCGGCCTTCCGCCGGATGTAGCCCATCTTCCGCCGGGATGTCCGTTCGCCGAGCGATGCGAGCGCTCGAAAGAAATTTGCGAACGCGAGTTTCCGCCGTTCGTTCAGATCAATGAGAATCACCACTCCCTTTGTCATTTTGCGAAGGAAGTCTACGCCGAATCGGCCGGGGGAGGAGAATAGCCAATGACGGAAAATAGAGGAAACACGCTGATTTCCCTCGAGGGCCTCAAGGTATATTACGATCTTGGCGGCGGCGGATTGTTGGACCGGCTTACCGGAGGGTCTGGCGAGCGCCGCGTGGTCAAGGCCGTGGACGGAGTGAGCTTTGATATCAAAGAAGGTGAGACGCTGGGCCTTGTGGGGGAGTCCGGATGCGGCAAATCGACGCTCGGAAAAGCGCTCCTCAGGCTGACCGACATTACGGGCGGAAGGGCTTTATTCAAAGGCGAGGACATCGCCCATATGAGCGGTCGTCAGTTACGCGAGAAAAGGCGTCATCTTCAGATGATATTTCAAGACCCGTACGCCTCGCTGAACCCCCGTATGACTGTCGGCAATATTATCGGCGAACCGATCAGGACGTTCGGTCTCGCGAACGGCAAATCGGTCGAGGCAATGGTCAAGGATGTGATGGAAACGGTCGGCCTTAGCCGCCGGTTCATCAAGCGCTATCCGCATGAGTTTTCCGGTGGACAGCGGCAGAGGATCGGAATCGCGCGTGCACTCGCAGTCGATCCGGAATTCATCGTCGCGGATGAGCCGATCAGCGCACTCGATGTATCCATACAGGCCCAGATAATGAACCTGATGCAGGAACTTCAGAAAGAGAAGAACCTGACCTATTTGTTCATCTCGCATGATCTTCGCGCGATCCGCCACGTGTCGGATCGGGTAGCCGTCATGTACCTGGGTGAGATCGTCGAACTCGCGACCGGAAAAGAGATCTACGACGAACCGCTTCACCCGTATTCGAAGGCGCTCATTTCCGCCGTCCCTTTGCCCGATCCGGAGATCGAAGCGAAACGGGAGCGAATCATTCTGACTGGCGACGTGCCATCCCCGATCAATCCGCCGACCGGATGTCATTTCCATACGCGATGCCCCTACGCGATCGAAGACTGCAAGAAGACAGATCCGCAGCTTGTTGAGATCAAACCGGATCACTTCGCGGCGTGCATCAGGATCAGCCGCGAAAGACCCAGGATCGAGGACGCCTGACGTCGAAGACGGTCGGAAAAGAAGAACAGGGGCGTGGTTTGCCCCTTTTTTCGCGTCCGCTTTTACGTCTTGATCCAAATGGGACGAGCGAACCATTCAGATGGAGCGAAAACTCGCTTATTCTCTGAAATCCGACGTCGATTGGATGTATGTTGCCAATAAGCAAAGGCATAGAAATGCAAGGATTTCCGCAGTATCCCGGCTCTGTGGAATCTCCCATAATATGAGTAAAGACCTAAGTAAGCCTGTAACATCACTGAACGCAGCGGTTAGCGAAATAGCTGAAACCGCCGCCGTTTCGGTGGTCGTCGTGGAGGACGCGAACCTGACTGTCGTCGCGGAGGCGAATGACAACTCCATATGCCGGATCCTTAGCGGTTCGAAAGAGTTTGGTTCGGACTGCGCGAAGTATTGCGGACAGGTTTACAACAGCGCGTTGAAGGCTGCAAAGCCGCTAAGGTACCGATGCCACGCGGGACTGGAATGCATCGCGGTGCCGGTGGCGATCAAAGGCAGGAAGCCGCTTGTGGCGATTACGGGAAGGACCTTTTCAAGGGCGGGAGACTACAGAAAGGCTACTGAACGAGCGATCACCGGAGACTGGAAGCACTTTCCTCCAACAAGATTCTTCGAAAACGTCTTGCTGTCGAGCAACGCAGGCGCCGTCGAAAAGGCGGCAAAACGAATCGCGTCCCTTATGGGAATTCGCCCTGCGACCGAAGAGCGTGAAGAGGCAAAGCCGGTCGTGGCGCAAGAAGCGGAAGTACATACGACGCGACAAGTTTCCGTGCCGGTTAGAACCAAACCAGTTTCTGGCGACATCTCGAAATGGCGCTCCAGATTCTCGTCGATGCTGCAGGGAGATTACCCGCAAGCCTATCGATCTGTGCTCGAGTTCATTTCTGAACGCTTTGGCATAGGTTCTTCCGCGTGGCTTGAGGTTAGACAGAACTCCTTCGAAAAGGTCCACGCCAAAGGTGATCTGCTTGATCAAAAGATCCAGATCTCGGTTGCCGCGGATGACAAAGCTCTTCTTCGGCTGTTCGAGAAAGATTCTTCGATCGAACTCAAAGAAAGGGGCAATGCGACCAGCGATTCGGCAAGCCTCAGACTCTTTCCATTATCTTCTGCCGGTTCGATCCGATCGGCGCTCGTGATCGGCGATAAGGCTGACGACGAAATGGTCGTTGGGTCGATAGCGAGATTCTGTTCGTCTCTGGCCCACGATCTTGAGATCCTGAGACTTAGGACCGAACTGACTAGAAGGGAAGGGCTTGCTGCGGCGATGTACAAGTTCAACAACAGCCTTAAAGATATCGATACGGAAGATTTTTGGCTCAGGCTTCTGCAGACTACTGCAGAGCTTGTCCAGGCGGAGCGGGGTTCGCTGATGATCTTTGATGACGAGTCGCAGAGGCTTGTCCTGAAAGCGGCGCTTGGTACGGGAGCGGACGCGATAGCGGCCAGCGAAGATCGCATAGGTGAACGGATATCCTCGAAGGTTTGGCAGACGGGTAAGCCTGCCGTGGTTGAGGACATCACTAAATTGAGCATGGCTGAGGCGCCTTCGGACTGGAAATATCGTTCGAAGTCATTTATCAGTTATCCCTTGCTTGTTGGCGAGCGAAAGATCGGAGTTATTAACCTGACCGACCGCGCGGGTGCCGGGTCGTTCGAAGAGTTCGACGTAGAACTCCTCGATTCCGTAGTTCCCCAGATCTCCGTGGCCGTTGACCGCGCAATGCTGAAGAGCAAGGCGGGCGAATTTGAGAAGCTCTCTGTAACCGATGCGTTGACGGGGCTTCTGAACCGCAGGTATCTCGAGCAGAGGCTCGAAGAAGAGATCAAGCGTTCGAACCGCCACGGCTTTTCGATGTGCTTCATAATGATCGATGTCGACGACTTCAAGTCTTACAACGATTCGTTTCTGCATCCGGAAGGCGACAAGGCTCTGAGGATCGTCGGCAACTGCCTCAAGGACACTCTTCGCGGGGCTGATGTCGCTGTCAGGTACGGCGGCGAGGAGTTTTCGGTGCTGCTCCCGCAGACGACGATCGAGGAGGGCGAATTTATCGCCGAGCGCATCAGGCATCGGATCGAATCGACCAGGTTCCCGCACCGGCAGGTTACGGTCAGCATAGGGATCGCCGTGCTTTCACCGGAGGTCAACTCCGTTGCGAGTTTGATCCACGCAGCCGACACGGCGCTGTTCGAGGCGAAGAGAAGCGGTAAGAACAACGTCCACACATTTGGCGGACGGGCGAGCGGCATCTCCAACGGGATCTAGCCAGCGCGCCGAACTACGATTTTCAACCATTGAATGGCGGTTCCTTCTGGCGCCGCCGGACATATTTTGAGATGGACATTCGAAATGAGTGATTCCGGATACAGCCGAATACTGTCCGCACAGGACGCGTCCGGCCTGATTGGAAGGGAACGCGAACTCGGAGCTCTCGCCGGTCACGCCGGCGGCGGGCCCGGAAGCGCTCTCCTGGTCCTTTCGGCGCCGGGAATAGGTGCGTCTGAAGTGCTGAGGCAGACATATGACAGGCTTTTTCGCGCCGGCGGCGTCGTGCCAGTGTATTTCGAATTCCGTGCCTCCGACATCACTGCCCGGGCGTCCGCTGAGAGGTTCCTGCGTGAGTTCCTGAATCAGTTGATCGCCTTCCAAAGAGGAGAACCGAGGATCATCGGTTCGTATCCCGATGTTTGCGAGATCGAAGAACTTGCTCCCGCCGCGGATAGAGACTGGATCGGACGGCTGGTCCGTGCCTGCGGGATCGAAAGCGAAATAAACGATGATTCGGCATTCGTGCCGAGGGCGTTCGGCGCGCCTTTGAGGGCGTCCGTTCAGGGGCTGAAGTGTTTCGTCATAATCGACGGACTTGAAAACGCCCCGCAATTGTCCGGCGGCGGCGCATTGATCGAGACGGTCTCCGGCATCCTCTCCGCTAGCGGTGGTCCGTTTGTTCTGGCGGGCAGGCGAAAATTCATGGAGGGGCTTGCGAATTCAGGAGGGTTGCGTCTCAATTCCTCAAAGAAACTTGAGATCGAACCGCTTCAGTTCGAACAGGCGGGGAGACTGGTCGATGCGTTTTCCGCGCGATATGGCGTCGCGGTCACTGAGCAGTCCCGCGACCTGATAGTAACCTCACTTGGGCCAAGGCCAGTCTTCATACGCGCCTTATTCGATTCCGCGGCGACTCTCGGCCTGGATCTGAGGAGTTTTCGAGACGTTGTGAGGGCCTACGCCGATTCTCTGTTCGGTGGACCAATTGGCGGGTATTTTGATTCGATCATAAGGGCTGCCATGGCCGGCAGGAGCCGTGAGGTCCTGATCGAACTCTTGCATTCCGATCTATTTGAAGCTCGGCGTGTGAACGATGCCGGCGTTTGGCGGCGGAGCCTTTCGAGCCTTGACGAGATCGGGGCGGACCCGCTTTCGGTGCTTTCGGCAAACGAGGTCATCCAAACGGCGCCCGGCAAAGTGTTTGCCGCTGAAGACTCCGTTCTCGCGGATTTTGTGGAGGTTCGCTATCGCCTCGAAGTTCGGGGTTTGCCCTTCGAAAGGGTGTACTCAGATAGTCTGCGAGGATTTCTGAAACGCGCGACCGGCACGATGTCAGACTTTTACCGAAGTGTAAACGCGTTGGGGATCGGAGATATTCTCGGGATGTTCGATTGCCAGGAGATCCCTTTGGCTCTGATGGACTACGGGATATATAGCGAGAATTACAAGGGTGAACCTTTGTCCAAATTGCTTGGAGAGATGCGCGGCGACCTTGAGAAGCTGAAACTGCCGCAGGTATTCCATACGGACAGCGCGTCTGCATTCTACCGTTCGCTCAGCGAGATCATCGAGGATGACCGCGCTTCGGTCGGGTTCGGTTTCGAGCACGCCGAATACGACGACGATAATGAGGTGGTGTGGGTAGCCGCTGAGATCGATTCGAAACTGGAGGCGAGCGAAGACACTGCGTCGTTCTGGTGCGACCGGCTGGAGATGGTGGCGGTCGCGAACGACTTCAGCCGTTTCAGGATCTGGCTGGTAGCCCCGGAAGGATTCTCACCTGCCGCCCTTGAAGTACTCCACGAAAGACAAGCGATCGGGTCGAGCCGCGCACAAGCCCGCATGCTGGCCAGCTACCTGGCGTCCGGGAAACTTGACGACTCCGTCCACCCGGCAGAGAGCTTCGAGATCGTCGTCCCGATGGGCGAAGATACCGAATTGATCGCCGCGCACGCGGTAGAGGACATCGCTCGCAGGAAGGGGTTTTCAGCAAAGCAGATCAACCAAATAAAGACCGCTCTCGTCGAAGCGTGCATTAACGCATCCGAGCACTCGCTTAGCCCGGACAGGAAGATCCGAATCGGAGTTGCGGCGGATGACGCGGCGATCCAACTCACAGTATCGAACAGGGGACTCAGGTTCTCCTCCGCTGGCGAGTCGTCTGCGGTCGTGGAGCAGCGAAGGGGCTGGGGGATAAGACTGATGAGGTCGTTGATGGACGCGGTGCGATTCGAGCGTGTGGATGACGGGACCCGCATTGTGATGGCGAAGTTGATCGGCGGCCGGGAAGAGTGATCCAGAATCCTGCAGAATACTGAAGGGCCGAGGCGTTGAACCTCGGCCCTTTCCTATTTGCTTCAAGGTCGGTTACTGTCGCTTTCGGACGTCCGAACGAGTCGAGTTCACGATCCGCCAGGTTCCGCCCATGCGGTTGAACACGGTGACAACGTTGAGATGGGACTCCCAATCCTGGCCTTCCGCATTAGTTCCCTTGACGATCTCAATGGAATTGACCGTAGCGGTGGCTCCGGTGACCCTTACTCCCATGCTCTCGATCTCGATCGACCGGGGGACACTGCCTTGCGAAAGGGTTGAGATGATGTCGGATCGTCCAGAGGCTGTTCCAGCCGGATTCACGGAGACGTAATCGTCACTGAGCATAGACTTGAAGAACGCAATGTCTTTGTTGACGATGGCGTTGACCCGGCTCTGCTCCAAGTACATGAGCCACGTCCCGTCACTAATCGGATGACTGACGTTCGCTACTACCTGCCACTTTCCTCCCTTCTTCTGAAGGACGTGGACTGATCGCCGGAAGTCCATCGTGATCCGGCCGTTTTCCTCATTCCGGAACTCGAGGCGATGTGTCATTGTGGCCGTGTCGCCCGCACAACTCACAATGTACATATCCGAGGTGACTTTCGGGCCGCCGTCCTCCGCTGGAGCCACATTTTCCAGCATTGCGGCTCGGTTCTGGGTGCCAATCGCACTAAAGCCAGCAAAATCCGGGGAGATGATCCCCATCATCGCGTCTTTATCTCCTTTTTCACCGGCCGCGCCCCACGCCTGGTCCAGGGCGATCAAGGCGTCACGGTCTGCGGAACTGCATTCTGCGAATACATTGATCGAAAAAACGGCCGCAAGAAAGGCCATTGCTGCTGTAGTTCGGAAAGTAATTGTCATTTGGTTTGCTCCTACGATTTGAAAGATAGATCGAATGGAGCCGTAGACAGCTAAATTTCAGGTGCGTTAGGCCCCAGACTCAGCTCTCTAAAACGCGAGATCTGTAGAAAAGATAATTGGGGTATTTATCACGAACCCGGAACCTCTGTCAATACGTCTTTTTGTCGGAATCTCTTTCCTATCAACGGATATGGAAGAGCAGGAATTCTGTGCCGGGGGTGGCGAATTCGATCTCGAGATGCGACGCCTTGTTCAACAGACATTCGCTTTTGTTGAGAAGTAACTCGTGATGGCCGAGTTTGACAGCGGGCGAGCCGTTCAAAATAAAGATGAGTGACGCTCCTTTGCCGGGTGGGCGGAAAGGTCCTGACATCGGGCCTGTGATGGAAATCTGTTCCAGACCGATTGCGCCGCCGGAGGCGTCGGTCACGCCCGTCCGGGTGATCTCCACCCCGTCAGTGAGGGCCTCGGAGACCGATTCACTCCATTTGAAGTGAAGGAATGTCTGTCCCGCGAATGACCTTTCGCGGGCTACCGTGTTCGTAGGCAGCTCGAATCCGTGCTCCGCATAGGTCGGGTGTTCGGCTGGCGAAGATAATTCAATGACTTCGAAGCCGTCGGAACATTTGAGGACACGGTGCCGGATTCCCGGGGGCTGAAGCACGCAGTCTCCCGCTTCAAAACGAAACGACGGACCCTGATCTTCGTAAACCAACTCGCACCAGCCTCTGATACAGCAGATAATCTGGAAGTCGATCTTGTGAAAATGGACGTAATCGGGAACCGGACCTCCTTCAGGGATCCGGATGTGCGAAGCGATAACCCGCCCGCCCAGCCGGCCCGGAATAAGATCGCGGTATTGCATTCCCGCGCGCCCTTCGTGCCAGACGGCTGAGTCATCGGCTCGTGAGACCACAAAATGACCTTTTTCAGGAGCGAATTCCGGCTCCTCTTCCAGATGATCCGATTCAAGTTGCACGCGCCTGCCGTCCTTTTCCACGACTGCGATGCGCGGACGGTCGGCGGGGAAGATCTTGATAAGCCTGTAGCCGAGATCGGCTATGTAATGGGACAGGGACTCTTCTATGTCCGGACAAAAGACGGTTTGGTCACTCGGCAGATCTTCCGGAAATCTTGGTTTTGAGGAGGGCATAGGGGATTTTCGCAATGAAAGGCGGGATTATCAACAGGAGTGCAAATCGAAAGAGCCGCTTTGACGAATCAAAGCGGCTCAATCTGTCTTCTTTTCAAAAGCCGAAGCTTTTTCAAGAAGTGCGGTTCCTGCATGTACACGCGCGGAACCGCGGTTTTTATATTCCGATGAAGTCCAGCGGTCGGCTCTTCTCCGGTCAGCACCCGTCTTGTTTTCACAATCACGTTGCGATCTGTGTCGCAGTACCGTTAGGTTTTTGTTGTGGTGGCTTTACCTCCACCGCCGGTTACGATCCCGGCAACGAGGCCCAAACTTTCGTTCGGGCGGCTCTGCACTCACCGGCTGTACCTTTCCGATAAGCGTCAATCGTTTTTATCCGATTGACCCAGGAATTCTTCCGAATCCCCTGGCTAAGCCTTTCGGCTTCGACTCAGGGCGTAAATAACAGCTGCTTTCCGCTTTCTGCTGCCCTCGAGCAATGCGTCACCGCCTTCGCTCGCCTCTCCCTGTGCCGGTCAAAGCACCCTTAAGTAACCTCGACTGTGGAACCATTCTCTACCCCTTCCTGAAACAAGTCAAGTAGAAAGTACTTTAACTATTGGCCTTATTTTACAGGCCTTCTGTGGAAAAACCTGTGGAAAACTCGGGTTCCAAACTTTTCCACAAATGTGGAAATCGGCGGAAGTTGAACGGCCTCAGGAATTAAAATTTGTTGAATGATTTCACTCATTGAATTCTGATCTCACTAAAGCTGAGGAAAGCCGATCAGAAAAAAATAAAAAAACTTCAACTATCTTTGAATTTGACCTCAGATCGCTCCAAAAACACGAAAATCGCAGCGCATTTCTTGCCGAAACTGAGACTAATTGTTACAAACTTTGAAAGGATACTCACAGAGATGTGTCAGGCGATCATGTTTCCATACAGAGTGTGGGTGCCAGGAACTAATCGATTGATCTGTCCTTAGCCAGGGAACAAGTGGTAATGGCGAAGAACCGGAAACAAGACACGGGCAGAGATCCCAGCAAGAAGGAACTTCAGGAAGCCGAGCGGATCCAGCAGCTTCATCCCCATTTGCAGAAAGACCACCCGTCCGCGGTTAAATCGGATATTTCGAAGCTGGACCATATAAACACATACGGGTCACTTCCCGATTACTATATAGACCGTCCGTTCACTTGCAGAAATTGCGGGAAACGGGAGATCTGGCGGGCACGGGACCAGAAATGGTATTACGAAGAAGCTAAGGGCCATACGGACGCCTTTGCGCTGGAATGCCACGACTGTCGTATAGAGAAGAAAACCAAGTAAGGTGAATTGAAAGTGAGCAAGGCCCTCGAATTCGATAAGAATGAAGAAATGCCGCGTTTGGAAGGCGAGCGGCTTGTGCTCCGTGAAATGCGGGAACCGGATGCAGAATCCGTCTTCAAGATCTTCGGTGATCCGGACGTGATCCTTTACTGGAGTTCGCCCGCGCAGAAACTTGTTTCAGAGGCAAGAGAACTTATCCTTGATGCCCGGAAGCAATTCGAATCTCGGAAGCTTATCGAGTGGGGAGTCGCGCTTCGCGACACTGACGAAGTGATCGGGACCTGCACCCTTCTTAACATCGATCTTCGCCACAGGCGCGCTGAGATCGGATACGCTTTGGCGCGCGAACATTGGAGAAAGGGATATGCGACCGAGGCGCTCGACCTCGCGCTCGCATTTGCCTTCGGCCCGATGGACCTTCACAGGCTTGAGGCGGACGTACATCCTGAAAACATAGGTTCCTTTCGTCTCCTCGAGAAACAGGGCTTCAAGCGCGAGGGGTATCTGCGCGAGCGCTGGCATCACCTCGGGAGGATCGAGGACGGGGTCTTTCTGGGTTTGCTGAGACCGGAATGGCTGGAGCTCAAACAGTCTGCATGAGAAAGCACTCTTACATTTCACCGAAAGCCGAAGTTCGCGAGAGCCATATCCACGGAAAGGGTCTCTTCGCAAGAGATGCGTTCGCGAAAGACGAGATCGTCTGTGCGAAAGGCGGTTGCGTCTTCGACCGGGCGACGCTGGAAGCTATGCCGGACTGGTATCGGGCGGCAGAGATCCAGATCGGTGACGATCTGTTCATTGGCCCTTTGTCGGAGGAAGAGCGCGAGGGTTCGATGATCTTCAGCAATCATTCCTGCGATCCGAACAC
>JAHEEZ010000266.1 GCA_024640445.1 Acidobacteriota bacterium
GACGGGATCGGACAGTCATCGACGGCGCGGCCGTGAATCGTGAATCGTAATTCGTGATTAGGTTTAGCCCACCCGTTTACGGGTGGGAAAGCGGTGAGTTGTCATTGACTGGATCGCAGGCAGCCTTGCCTGCGATGAGCCGTGTCAGAAGCCCGACCGTGAGGGAGGGCCGGTGTCAGAAGTTTAGCGGCGGGCTCGCCCGCTCAGATGTGAGTTGTTCGCCGTTATCATTGGCCCCTTGTCAACGCCTTTCACCAGAGGGATCTTGGAACTCGTCCTCAGCCAATATCTCGATCGTGATCTTTGCCTCGAGAAGGACTTCGTCAAGTTTAACGAGCTCGAACACGTAGGATCCGTCGCGGTCCGCGCGGATGAGAAACGGGAAGCCGGCAGGCCCGGGGGAGTCAGACCCGTCCACGGGCACGATCCGGAATCCAAGTCTTGATGCGGCGGCCTCTGGGTCGATCGAGATCCTCGCGCCCGAGCCTGCTTCAAGCATTATGGAAAAACGCCGCTTGAGTTTGTACGGATACATCGTCAAGTCGATCGTCTTCTCCGTTTCGTTCTCTGCGAACTCGATCTTCTCGGCCGGTTCAGGTTCGGGAGTGAACACGGTGATCTTCAGTTCATACTTTTCGGCCTTCTTTCCCTGATTTCGAATGACAAGTTCGTAGTCCGGATCGACGACCTCCATCGTCAGTTCCCGCGCGCCTTCCTCTTCAGCTATTAACACATTGCCGTTTTCGGAAGTGATCTTGGCGTTGATGTATTGCCCGATCTTTGCGCTGATCTTGAAAGTCTTTTCCGCGCCTGGCGAGAGAGTGCCTTTGTACGTCTTTGTGGCACTATCGTCCTGGGCTGACACCACAAGAGCCAACGCGAGAATCAGGACAAAGGAAGCGATGTGTCTCGGTGTTCTCATTTTCATATGAATTCCCGGATATGCTCCCCACCCGTGAACGGGTGGGCTAAACAGTATTTTGATCAGGTTCCGACCGCTAAACGGGCGGGCTAAACAACATAGGGGCCAAACAGCAGGCGAAGGAATCAGTACGTGGACTTGCCATCTGTCTCCTGACTTCTGTCTTCTGTCTTCTCTCCTGCCCCTCGCTACCGCTCGGGTTAACGATTCATTGGTCAATGGTCAATGTTCACTGGTCAATGAGTTCGATCCGCTTCGCCACGTCGAAGTCATTGTGAGTCAGGCCGCCTTTGTCGTGGGTCGTCAGTTCGACCTCAGCGTAACCCCAGCCAAATTTGAAATCGGGATGATGATCGAGTTCCTCCGCGATCTCCCCGACCTTGTTCACGAATGCGAGGCTGTCCGCGAAATTCCGAAAATCGAAACGCTTCTTGAGCCAGTCCCCCTGCACTTTCCAACCGTCCAGTTCCGCCAACGACGCCTCGATCTCTTCCCCGGTCAATCTCTTTCGGCTCATTCGTCACGCTCCTTGATTTTGGATATACTTTGCGTAAAGTATATCGGTTTTGGAACGTTTCGTTAATTTTTGGCCAATGCGCACGCTATTAAACATTTTAATTCTCTTCTCGCTAGCAGCTTTCGCTGCATGCGGAGGCGGCAAACAACCTGCAACTCCCGTTCAAACCTTGAAAGCCTATACCATCGCGTTGAAGAACAAGGACACGACGATGATGAAGCTCCTTCTTTCGGAGGGTACGTTGAAACTTCACCAGGATGAGGCGAAAGCGCGCGGGGTCACGCTGGACGACATAGTCAGCCAACAGTCTCTTTTTCCCGCAGACCAGCGAGTATTCAGCTACAGGAACGAGAAGATCGAGGGTGACAAAGCGACAGTCGAGGTCGAGAATTCGTTCGGCGGATGGGACAAGGTATCCCTTGTGAAGGAGAACGGCGCCTGGAAGATAGACCGAAAATCGAGCACCGATCAGATGATCAACGACATTGACGAACAGAATAAGAAGCTCGATGAGTTGATCGACCAGGGCAGGATCGATACGGGAGCATCGCCAAGCCCGTCGGCAAGTCCGGAGGCGACCATCGAACCATCGACGAGTCCTACGCAGGCGCCAACGCCTATCCCCGAAGCGAGTGACAACAAGGCGGCGGGACCAAGTCCTCCGCCGGCATTGAACTGAACACCTCGCAAGCTTTCCATTGAGTTCCTTTACTTACCCAGGTATCAGATCGCGGAGAACCAATCAGTGGCAGTAATCAGACCGTTCCGGGCACTGCGCCCCGAATTCGAAAAAGCAAAACAGGTGGCCTGTGTCCCTTACGACGTCGTTTACGATTCGGAGGTTAGAAGGTACATCGGAGAAAATCCGCTTAGCTTTCTTCGCGTGACGAGGGCCGAGGCGGAGTTCCCTTTGGGATCGAATCCCGCTTCCGGCGAGATCTTCGAAAGGGCCCGGCAGAATCTCTCCGAGTTTATCGAGAAGAAGTTGCTTGTACGCGATCCGGAACCGGCGATCTACGTTTACAGGCTTGCGATCGGCGATCACTCGCAGACTGGTGTTGTCGCCTGCTGTTCGATCGATGAATACGAGACCGGGCACATAAAGAAACA
Source organism: Acidobacteriota bacterium (assembly GCA_024640445.1). Lineage (GTDB taxonomy): Bacteria > Acidobacteriota > Blastocatellia > Pyrinomonadales > Pyrinomonadaceae > Aridibacter. Next base: position 2,550 of record JAHEEZ010000266.1, read on the forward strand.
CGAAAAGACCAGGCCCGACAAGGTTCAGGACCGGACGGACCATATGCTCGCGCTTAACGCGCAGACCGGGCTGATCTTCCTGGCATTCCGCAATACGGCTGGGATCCACACGCTGATCGAAGATACGGTGAAGGAAAGGCCGACCTACAGTTTCCACTGCAAAGAAGGCGCAGCGCACACGGTTTGGCGTGACCCGGACTATCAGAAATGGTTAGCGGCATTCGAACACGTGCCGTCGCTGTACATCGCCGACGGTCATCACCGGGCAGAGAGTTCTGCTAACGTGCGGCGGATTCTGAGAGATAAGAATCCGGACCATCGCGGAGACGAGAATTACAACTATGTGGTGGTGGGAATGTTCCCCGCGGAAGACCTGCGAATACTCGCCTATAACCGTGTGGTGAAAGATCTGAACGGGCTTTCGGAAGAGGAGTTCCTTCAGAAGATCAGCGAGAGCTTCGTCATAACCGACAGCGAAGAGACCGAGCCTCACACGCACGGTCACATCTGCCTGTACGTAAACGGGAAATGGAGAAAGCTGAAGTTCGCGGTGGATTACTTTCGCGAGCCGGATCCGATCGAGCGTCTCGACGTCAGCATTCTTCAGAATTACATTTTGAGTCCGATCCTGGGTATTGATGACCCTAGGACCGATCCACGGATCGGTTTCGTAGGCGGTGCAAGGGGAACGGAAGAACTGGAACGATCGGTAGACGATGGCGAGGCGATCGCTGCGTTCTCGTTGTTCCCTACGACGATGGAAGATCTCCTGGACGTTTCCGACGCGGGCGAGATAATGCCCCCGAAATCCACCTGGTTCGATCCAAAGCTCAAAGACGGCCTGCTCGTGTACGAACTCTAGGGCGTCGTGCTAATCGTCAAACCAACCCGGTTGTTCATACCAGAGCGGTTCCAGATCGCTTCTTAGTTCTCCCATCATCTTTGGATCAAGCTTGAGGATGCCGTCGATCGTTACGCCTTCGGGCAGTTCAATATCTTGAAGGATCTTCGCCAGGACCTCTGCGCGCGCTGCCTCCGGGACCTTGGAGAGCAGGTGCCACAGTGTAAGTGTGTCCTTTCTGCCTGATTCGCGAATGACAACGCTGATCGCGTCTTCTCCACCGTTTTCGAAATCGAATTTGGCGAGTGAAGTTTTGAAGAGTTGCGATGCGCTCTCGAAATATGGAGTGCCGAGACGCTTCTGACGGGTCTCGCAAAACGCGCCGGCGGGGACGAACGATTCCCTTCTTTCGGTTTCCAGCGAAACGTATCCGCCGGTCACCTTCAGACGGCTGTCGCCATTCGCATCAACTTCAAGCGTGTAGGCGCATCCGAGATCGACCGCGGCGGCAGTCGGCGTATCGACGATAAAGAGTCTGGGCGGCGCTGTGATCTCAGCACTGAGCTTTCCGCGGTCGAGCGCCAGCCGATGCTCTTTCGCGCCTGTTTTGACTAGTCTTACACGGGAGTTTGGTGCTACATCTACCTTTCCAATGTCAGCTACGGCAATCGTCGCGCTGGAAGCCGCGTCGGTCTCAAGAACCTCTCCGACGGCAAGTTCCATCCCGTTGCCGTTTTGTGTGATCTTAGGGTTCCCCTTTACATCTTCTACTTTCCATACCGTCAGATCGCCTTTAGCGACGGGTGATGTGTCTTCTGAGGGCGGCCGGACGTAAAGATAGACCGGCACGAACAGGAGCATCGCGACCACTGCCGCGCCGAATGCCAGTAAAGGTTTTAGAAACGGACTCCTTTGGTATGAGGGGCGGTCTGTGCCTGCCGCCACGTGTTGCCAAACGGATGCGGGTGCGTCTTCGCTTTTGAGCATCGACGCGAATTCGCGGCCTTGGCGGATCTCGTCGTGGAGCTCCCTGCATTCTCTGCAGTGGATCAGGTGCTCGCCGACCTCCTGACGCTCTTCCTCAGGAAGCTCATGGTCAAGAAAAGGGGCGATCTTGTTTCTTAAATGCTCTTTCATCTCTTCCTAGTTAGTGAATCGTAAATCGTGAATAGAATGGAGTCATCTTCAGGCAGAGGTTGAGCCGTCTAGCTTGAACTGAGGAAGGTGAAAGAAACGCGAGGATAAATTCTTTATTCACGAACCACCAATC
>JAHEEZ010000059.1 GCA_024640445.1 Acidobacteriota bacterium
TCTAAAATCCAGCCGGCTCGTACCGAGACGCTCCCTTGCGCAGGAGTTCATCAAGGCGGGAAGGATCCGCGTTAACGGTGTGAAAGGAAAATCCGGCCGCGAGATCAAGACCGGCGACACCGTAGAGATCCGCAAACACTCGGGAACAACGGTTGTGAAAGTTCGCGAAGTCCCCGACAGGAAACAGTTTTCAAAAAAGGAGGCCCCGGAACTCTATGAAGTAATTTCCGAGACCCCTAAGGAGGAGGAACTCCCATTTTGAATTGAAAGCGGCTGGTCTCAGCAGATTCTCGGAAGCTGTTCGCCCGAGAACATATCCACTATCCTGTCAGCCCCGATCCTGCTTTCCATAACGACCCGCGCGTTCGCGTCCGAGGCAACATTTCCAATGATCGACGCGCCCTCACCTGCCGGGTCCGACCTTATGAGCTCCAATGCCCGATCGGCATCGCGCTTGTCTACGAAGGCAACGAAGCGGCCTTCGTTCGCGAGATACATAGGATCGAAACCCAGTATCTCGCACGCGCCGCGTACATCTTCTTTAACCTTGATCTCGCGCTCAGATATTCGGATACCGTGGTCTGACGCTTCAGCGATCTCGATCAGCGCGCTGGCGAGTCCGCCCCGGGTAAGGTCACGCAGGCAATTCACACGTATTCCCTCATCGATCAGTTTCAGCACCAGGTCCGCAAGCGGGGCGCAATCGCTTTCAAGCGTCGTTTCGAATTCCAGCCCTTCCCGCGCGGCCATGATCGCGATGCCGTGCCTGCCGAGATCTCCGCTGAGGATGACAGCATCTCCCGGCGAAACCCTTTCCGGTCCGATCTCCACCCCGTCCGCGATCACTCCTACACCCGCAGTATTGATGAAGATGCCGTCGCCCTTTCCCTTGTCAACGACCTTTGTATCGCCGGTCGCAAGCAGGACCCCGGCATCAGATGCCGCATTTTTCATCGAATTCACGATCCGCCAAAGGGTTTCCATTTCAAACCCTTCTTCGAGTATAAATCCGGCGCTTAGATATAGCGGCCGGGCGCCGCACATCGCAAGATCATTGACGGTTCCGTTCACCGCCAGCGAGCCGATGTCACCGCCGGGAAAGAAGAGCGGTTTCACGACGTAGGAATCGGTCGTGAACGCCATCTTTCCTTCAGCCACGCGGAACACCGCGCCGTCATGCCTCGAAGCGAGAAGCGGATTCCGGAAAGCGGGCACGAACATCTGCTCGATAAGCTGATGCATAAGTTTCCCGCCGCCGCCGTGGGCCAGCATCACCTGCGGATACTGGCTGATCGGAATTGGACAAGCCGCCGCCATCGTTGCTTGTTCACTCATAAGACTTTCCTCCCGCGGAGGCGGAGCGGCCTTCGCCTATGCTGTCCCTTCGATACCGGTAGTATGCCGCGCAGGCGCCTTCGTTTGAGACCATCGTCGCTCCGAACGGATGTTCGGGCGTGCATTTCGTCGCGAACGCCGGACATTCTGCCGGCTTCTTTATTCCCTGCAAGACAAGTCCGGCGATACACTCTTCAGGTTCTTCGGCGGTGTATTCGGCGACGTTGAATTTCTGTTCCGCGTCATACTCCGCGTACTCATCCGTCAGACCGAGTCCGCTCTCCGCGATCTCACCCACTCCGCGCCATTTTCTGGGCACGATCCGGAAAACCTCTTCAATGCGCGTCCTCGCCGGGACATTACCCTCCTTCCGCACCGATCTCGCGTATTGGTTCTCGACCTCGCAGCGTCCTTCCTCAAGCTGCTTCACGCACATGTACACGCCCTGAAGAATGTCTACCGGTTCGAAACCCGTCACCACTATCGGTACCTTGTATTTCTTTGCGAGGGGCTCGTACTCGGTGTATCCCATGATGGTGCAGACATGACCGGCCGCAAGAAACGCCTGAACACGATTCTGAGGCGACGAAAGGATAGCCTCGATCGCCGGAGGCACCAGCACGTGGGATACGAGTATCGAGAAATTCGTGATGCCGAGCTGTTTTGCCTGCCAGACCGCCATCGCATTGGCCGGCGCCGTCGTCTCGAACCCGACCGCGAAGAACACGACTTCTCTGTCGGGATTCTCGCGTGCGATACGTACCGCGTCGAGCGGAGAATAGACGATCCTGACGTCGCCGCCCGCAGCCTTTACCATAAACAGGTCCTTTTCAGACCCCGGTACTCTCAGCATGTCGCCGAACGAACAGAAAATCACCTCCGGACGCGCGGCGATGGCAATCGCCTTGTCTATCAATTCAAGCGGAGTGACGCACACCGGGCATCCCGGTCCGTGGACAAGCTCGACACCGTCGGGCAGCAGTTCGTCGATACCGAACTTCACGATCGCGTGCGTCTGTCCTCCGCAAACCTCCATCAGCGTCCAGTTTCCGGTCGTTATCCGGTGGATCGCATCGGTGAGCTTTCGGGCGGCCTCGCCGTCCCTGTATTCGTCTATGAACTTCATTGCAGCGTGTCTCCCAGTTCCTGAAGTTCGTCCATCTCCTTGAGGTAATGGAAGACGCGGTTCGCCTCTTCCTCATCAACCACGCTTATCGCGACGCCCACATGAACCATCACGTAATCGCCAATGACGGCTTCCGGCACATACGAAAGGCTGACGTTCTTTCTTATGCCCCCGAAGTTGACCTTGCCCATTTTCAGCAGGGGGTCTACGCCCTCGATGGTCTCTATTCTTCCGGGTACCGCTAGGCACATTTCTTACCTCCGTTGGTGCATATCCGCTGTTGCTAAGCGCCGCGTAACATCCTCGCCGCGCCCCAGATCTGTCCGAGTGAGATCCCGCCATCGTTCGGAGGCATCCGCTGATGACGGTAAGCGCTGAATCCTTCTTCCTCGAGCCGCGATACGGTTCTCTCGAGGAGATACTTGTTTTGAAAACAGCCTCCGGATAGCGCGACCCGTTCCTCTCCCGAGAGCCTCGCCACCGCGACGATCATCTCCGCGAGCGTGTTGTGGAATCTCGCTGCGATAAGCGGAAGCGGTGCATCGACCCTGCGGTCCCTGATCACGCCCTCTATCAGCGGAGCCCAGTCGACTATTGCCGGCCCTTTCTTCTTCTCTTCCGGCACCCCGTGGGGATACGACTCGTCGGTGAAGATGCCGTCCGTCAGGAACTCCAGTTCCATCGCAGCCTGCCCCTCGAACCTTATGTACTGCCTTTGGCCGATGATCGATGCGACGGCGTCAAACAGACGCCCGGCGCTCGATGTAACGGGCGAATTGATCTTCTTCGCCAGCATCGCTCCCACTACATTGAGTTCTTCCGCCGGGAATGCCTTCAACGTCTCGAGATCGGAAAGATCGAAAGCTCCCTCATCAAACAACTCGTAAAGGACGCCGAGCGCGCTTCGGCGCGGTTCCCGGACAGCCTTATCGCCCCCGGGAAGCCGAAACTGCCTGAAATGCGCCAACCTCTCGAACCCTTTGTCGGTGACGGACAGGAATTCCCCGCCCCAGACCGTGCCGTCGGTCCCGTATCCGGTCCCGTCCCAGGCAACTCCGGTAACTTTGCCGGTCAGTTCGTTCTCCGCCATGCAAGAGAGCACGTGGGCGTAGTGATGCTGTACGGGCCTGACCGGCAAACCCTTTGAAACGGCGAACGACGTCGAGAAATAGTCGGGATGCGCGTCGCAGGCTACATATTCAGGCTCTATCTCATACAACTGTTCGAGGTCCGAAACAGCTGATGTGAACGCCCTTCTCGCCGGCTCCGTGTCAAGATCACCTATGTGCTGGCTGACGACGGCACCGACGTCTTCGCCGGACGCGGCTACAGTTGATTTCAGGTGCCCCCCGACGGCGATCATCGAAGGAAGGCCTTCCTCACTCGAAACAGGAAGCGGCGCGAATCCGCGCGCCCGCCTTAGAACCGTTTCCCTGCCCGCCATCACACGGACGATGGAATCATCGACATGCCGCACGATGGGCCTGTCGTGCACCAGAAAGAGGTCGGCGATCCCGCCCAGCCGTTTCAGCGCGTCGTACTCGTCAATGCAGATCGGCTCATCTGAAAGGTTGCCGCTTGTCGCAACAAGCGGGATCCTGCATTTCCTAAGCAGAAGTATGTGTAACGGCGTATACGGCATCATCACTCCCAGGTTTGGATTCCCGGGCGCGACCAGGGGCGAGATTTCTTCCGATCCGGCCTTCTTCCTCAGTATGACGATCGGCGCCTCTGCCGATTTCAGCACCGCCAGCTCCTGTTTTGAGACCTCGCAGATCCTTTTGACGGTCTTTACGCCCCTTGCCATCACCGCGAGGGGTTTCTCTTCCCGGTGCTTCCGGTGACGGAGCCGCCTGACCGCCTTGTCGCTTCGCGCATCGGCCATCAGGTGAAAGCCGCCGAGTCCCTTGACGGCGACGATCTTCCCCTGGAGCAGGGCCCTTGTCGCCGCCTTCAAAGCCCTGGTGCCCTCTGAAAGGACCTTTCCATCTTGATCCCAGGCAGCGATCTTTGGCCCGCACTTCGGACAGGCGTTCGGCTGGGCGTGAAACCTTCTGTCTTCGGGCTGTCGGTACTCGGTCTCGCAATCCGAACACATCGTGAACTTCTTCATCGACGTATTTGGCCGGTCGTAAGGAAGCGACTCGATGATCGAGTATCGCGGTCCACAATTTGTACAGTTCGTGAATGGATAGAGATATCTGCGGTCTTCCGGATCGAGCATTTCGCGGGCGCAGTCCGCGCAAACCGCGATGTCCGGAAGTACGACCGCACTCTTCGCCCCTCCGTCCTCGCTCAAACGGATCTCGAAAATCTCATAACCGGCGGGATCCAGGAAACGGCTTTCGAGTGATTGAACGTAGGAGCGAGGAGGGAGTTCGGTCCTCAGCCTCAAAAGGAAAGAATCAAGAGCCTCGCGCGGCCCTTCAACCTCGATCGAGACACCCTGCGGCGAGTTGTTCACCCAACCGGTCAGTTCAAGATCCTTCGCAAGCCTGTACACGAACGGCCTGAATCCGACTCCCTGAACCGCGCCCCGGACAAGGCTTTTAAGTCGAAGTACCCCGGATTTCGCCGTTCCGGGCCTGCTTTTCAATTTGATCGCGGTGCACATTGCCTCCCCCTTCTTGAGATCCGTTCAGACTGACGCCGCCTCCGCTTTGCCCCGGAGTGCCGAGATCCGTTCCGTGAACCATTGGGTCCATTCGTCCAGGCCATCGCCCCGTGTACACGAGACCGGGAATATATCGACTTCCGGATTGACCTCCCTGACATTCCTCTCCAATTCCTCAAGCGAGACACCTGAATACGGGATCAGGTCGATCTTGTTGAGCACCACGGCGTCTGTTTCGTGGAACATCACGGGATATTTCTTTGGTTTTTCCGCCCCTTCGACTGTGCTGAAGACCATCACCCTGAGATCTTCGCCCAGGTTGAATTCCGCGGGGCAGACGAGATTCCCGACATTCTCGATGATCAGAAGGTCGAGTCCCTCGATGTCAAAATTGTGAAGAGAATTGTGAATCATCCGCGCGTCGAGATGGCAGACGGAACCGGTAGTGATCTGATATGCGGGAACGCCGAGTGCGGTGATCCGGTCGGCATCGAGTGTCGTCATCAGATCACCCTCGATAACGCCGATCCTCAGGTCGTCCTTCATTCTGGCGATGGTCTTTTCCAGGAGCGAGGTCTTGCCCGCGCCGGGAGCGGACATAAAGTTCACCACCGCGACATTGTGAGCCTTGAAATGATCTCTGTTCTCGCGGGCGAATTCCTCATTCGCATCCATGATGTCCGTCTCAAGAGATATCTTGTGCATTTGCCACCCCTCTCTAATCAAGATCGATGTACTCGACCTTCATCTCGCGTCCGGCTGTTATCCGGAGCGTGCCGCCGCACTTCGCGCAGATGAGGTTGAGGTCCCATGCGGCGCATTCGGCCTCTCCGCAGGTTCCGCATTCCGCTTTCAGTTTCACCGTCTCGATCTCCAGTTCGGCGTCCTCCGCGGCTGTGTCGGCCTTCAATACGCTGAAAGCGAACTCGATGGAATCACGCACGACGCCGCTCAGTTCGCCTATACGGAGCTTGATCTTCCGTATCTTCGTACCGGAATTGTTATCCGCTTCCCGGAAAGCCACGTCGAGCACGCTTTGTACGATCGCCATCTCGTGCATAGGCTCAATGCCCGGTTGCTTCGGCAACCACCATGTCCGCCACCAGGTTGACCGAGTGAACCAGCGCATCCGAAAGGTCGGTGGTCATATCCTGATAATCATTGATGGAAACGGCGAACAGCGTGACGTTCGGGCTGTCGCCGAGAAGATAGAACGCATCGATCAGGTCCTTTAGACCGATGTCATGTGCAGTGAGCGTCCTTGGGTAATCCGTCGAAAACCTCGGCCTGAGGACGCGCACAGTGCCCGCCATTTCGCCGTCAATGGTGGCATCGATCAGGACGACCCTTCCCGCCGTCTGCATCGGCTCCAATAGATTGAAACTGCCGGTCCCGCCGTCAAGGCAGACGACGTCCTCCGGCAGTTCCCTTTTTGCTACCTCATTGACAACGTGGACGCCTACGCCCTCGTCGCCCATAAGTAGGTTTCCGATACCAAGTATTAGTGTTTTCGCTTCAGTCATCTCTTTTTATCTCATTCGGTTTCCTGAACTTCCAGCCGCTTATCATCGAGGAGGTCGAAGCGGTCCCCTCCACCCAGTCGTGATAAAAGACCAGATAGATATGAACCAACGCGAAGACGATGAAGAACCACATTGAGAGGTGGTGCCACTGTCTCACCCACGCGTCGCCGCCAAGGAGGGGGACCATCCATACGAACAGCCGGGGAATGAAGGATCCGCTCATGCTCGAATAGAGAGCAAAGCCGGTCGCCACCTGAAACAGGAAGATCACAAAAGCAATGAAATACGTGAAGCCCGCCAGTGCGTTGTGTCCTTCCGCCAGATCCCTTCTCACCTGTATCTGAAGGATATCTACCTTCAGTACGGTCCAGAAATCCGCTAACTTCTCTCTCGTGTAGGGTATGAACTCCTTCAGACGCGCATATTTATTCCCGACAATTCCCCAGTAGATCCTGAACAGATAATTGAAAAAGAAGATGTACGCGGCCGCGAAATGGGTGAACCTGACCGTGCCGAACCAGTACTGCTGGGAAGGTTCGGCGGCGTCGAAGATCTTCTGCGGCGAACCGATCAGTAAACCGGTTGCGATCAACGCGATCATGCAAAGGACGTTCACCCAATGGAAAAGCCTGACCGGTAGCTCCCAGACGTACATCTTCTGGTAAGTCGCGACTCTTGTTGTTGCCATCTGGCCACCTCCTTTAATTGACCGTTACCTGATGCAGGTGCTTTCCTTCAGGGTCATAAACATGGACCGCGCAGGCCAGGCACGGATCGAACGAATGGATCGTCCGTATGATCTCAAGCGGCTGTTCGTCGTTCGCGACCGGTGTTTCGAGGAGAGATTCCTCATACGCCGACCGTTTGCCCGCGGCATCCCGCGGCGAAGCGTTCCAGGTGCTCGGGACCACGAGTTGGTAATTCTCGATCTTCCGGTCCTTGATCCTGATCCAGTGTGCGAGGGCTCCGCGCGGCGCTTCAGAAAGCCCCACTCCCTGGCACTCGGTCGGCCAGGTTTCTGGTTCCCACTTCTCACGTGTGAATGTCGAAAAGTCTCCGCCCTTTAGATTCAAGATCAATTCGTCGTAGAACTCCTTGAGCCAGCGTGCAGTCAGGCGGGTCTCGAGGCCTCTTGCGGCAGTTCTGCCAAGCGTCGAGAAGAGCGCCTCAACCGGTACATCGAGCGTTTTGAGTGCGCCATCGACGACTTCCTTGATCTCCTCACTGCCTTTGGCATACCCGACCAGGAGTCTCGCAAGCGGGCCGACCTCCATCGGGTTGTCCTTCCAGCGTGGTGTCTTCAGCCACGAGTACTTGTTCTCTACCTGCAATTGCTCGAATGGCGGCTGCGGACCCGTGAAATTGAACTCGGTCTCTCCTTTCCAGGGGTGCAGTCCGGTCTTGTCGCCTACCGAGTACTTGTACCAGGAGTGAGAGATGTATTCCTTTATTTCGTTCTCGTCCTTGCCGTTTACGTCGTAGACCTTGCTCAGGTCCCGGTTCAGGATGGCGCCGCGCGGGAACTTATAGCTGTCCGGGAAACCGTACCCCTTTGTGGGAAGATCCCCGTAAACCAAGTAGTTCTTCAGACCTCCGCCGATGGCGGCCCAGTCTTTGTAGAACCCGGCGATCGCCATCAGGTCCGGAATGTAGACCTGCTCCACGAACGTCTGCGCGTCCTTGATGAGTTTCGCGACAAGATTGAGCTTCTCGGTGTTTATCGCGTTTACATCTTCCAGGTTGAAAGAGCACGGAATACCGCCCACAAGGTAGTTCGGGTGCGGGTTCTTGCCGCCGAAGATCGTGTGGATCTTGACGATCTCTTTCTGCCACTCCAGCGCTTCCAGGTAATGAGCGACCCCAAGAAGGTTCACCTCTTTCGGAAGTTTGTATGCGGGATGGCCCCAGTAACCGTTTGCGAAAATGCCGAGCTGACCGCTTTCAACAAATGTCTTGAGCCTTGTCTGAATGTCGGCGAAGTACTTTGGCGAGCTCTTTGGCCAGTTCGAGATCGATTTTGCGATGTTCGAAGTCTCCACCGGATCGGCGGAAAGCGCGCTAACCACATCGACCCAGTCAAGGGCATGTAAATGATAGAAATGAACGACGTGATCGTGGACGTACTGGGTACAGAACATTATGTTCCTGACCAGTTCAGCGTTCCTGGGGACCGAAACGCCAATCGCATCCTCGACAGCCCTCACACTCGCAAGTGCATGAACCGTCGTGCAAACGCCGCACGCCCTCTCCGTGAACGCCCAGGCGTCGCGCGGATCGCGGCCTTTAAGGATCTTTTCGAATCCCCTGACCATTGTTCCTGAGCTGTAAGCATCCGTGATCTTGCCGCCCTCGATCGTGGCTTCGATGCGAAGGTGACCCTCGATCCTTGTGATCGGGTCGACAACTACTCTCGTCATTGTTCTTCACCTCCTTCTTCCTCTTCGGCCTTCTTCCCGGCGGCAGCGGCTTCTCTTTCCTCGTATAGAGCTTCTGAGGCCGCGGCTTCTGCCCGCTGTTCTAAGACAAGCTTCCGCTTCCTGATCACCGATGCGGCTGCGTGGACCGCGACTCCGCCTGCGGCAACGGCCGCGGCGGTGGTTCCGATCGTGTCAGCCGTGGACTCGATCCCGAATCCCGGGAACGAACCAAGATGCTGATAGAAGGGGCCCGCGTCCCAGAATCCAGCCTCGCTGCAGCCGATGCATCCGTGACCGGCCTGAATCGGGTAACTGAGGTTCGAATTCCATTTGGTGACCGAACACGCGTTGTATGTGTTGGGGCCTTTGCAGCCCATCTTGTAAAGACAGTAACCCTGCCGTGCCGCGTCGTCGTCCCACGATTCCACGAACAGACCGGCGTCATAGAACGGCCGCCTGTAGCAAGTGTCGTGAACACGCCTGGAATAGAATTCTTTCGGCCGGCCCTGGCTGTCCAGTTCGGGTATCTGCTCAAAGAGAAGAACGTGTGTCACGATCGCGGTCATTACTTCAGCGATCGGCGGACATCCGGGCACCTTGATGACCGGCTTGTCGATGAGTTTGTGAATCGGCGTCGCATTAGTGGGGTTTGGCCTGGCGGCTTGAATGCATCCGTTGGAAGCGCAGCTTCCCCACGCAACTATCGCGGCGGCGCCTTCGGCGGCTTCCTTCAGAATCTGTTCTGAGGTCTTGCCTCCGATCATGCAGTAGACGCCGTTCTCGCCGGTCGGCACCGAACCTTCGACAAGCAGGATGTACTTGCCCATGTTGTTCTTCATCGCGTCATCCCGGGCTTTTTCAGCCTGGAATCCCGATGCCGCCTGGAGCGTTTCTGTGTAATCCAGCGAGAGTGTGTCGAAAATTATGTCTGAGACGATGGGATGGGACGAGCGAATGAAGGACTCACTGCAGCACGTGCATTCCTGAAAATGCAGCCAGACTACCGGCGGCCGCGGTTTCTTTTCAAACGCGTCTACGACCTGGGCCAGCCCGGAGGACTTCAGTCCCGCGGCAGCGACCGCTACGCCGCAGAAGAACAGGAACTCGCGGCGTGAGTATCCCTTGGCCTTCATTGATTGCCAGATCGAGGGGACCTCGTTGTTCATATTACCTCCTTTTTCGAGAAGGCCTTCCGAGTGCAGCCTGGGGTCTCGTCTGCGGTCTGAGGTGCGGCCGTTGAGGACTTGATCCTGAAGCTGCGCCGTGTGCCTTCTCAAAACACCGGGAATGTCTTCAAAATTCTTGTTGCCGATTGATAGGTATGGCGACTTATCTGTGACGCGGTGCAATTGAGGTGCCACCCGAAAGAATGCGTTCGAACCCCCCTAATATCAGGCGCTCTAATGGCCCGGCGGTCCGTTCGGCTGAACGTCGCGGAATTAGGTGCGGATTTTTTCGCGGTGCGGAAATCTTCGGGTGCTAGTTTTCGCCGATTGCTGAGCGAGTGTCCGGCCGTACGAGGAACAGCCCGAGAAGGAACAGTCCCGCGGCGAAGAACTGGATGTATCCGGTCGCTGACGCGTACCTGGGAAGATCGAGGAGATAGGTGAGCGCTTCCTTGGTCGGGTCGTCCCAAAGCCTCTGAAGCCAGGTGCCTGAAGATGTGGAAGTGAGATTTAGAAGTATGAAGTACTTTGTAAGGAACGCGAGCGAGAAAAGAGCGACCACGCTTCGGACCAGTTTTCCCGGGTCGGCAACGGTAAAGAAGCTGACGCCGAGAGTCCACAGAAAACAGAAGGAAACCACCCAGAAAGCGAGGCCCTGTTCCGGGATCAGGGAATTGAACATCTGAACGGACGCGGCGAACAGCGAAAGAAGTACGGCTCCGTTCGCGATGTTGCCCAGGGTGGGTATCGATTCACTGAACCAGCCCTGAACGCTGATCAGACCTGTGCGGACAAAAAGGACGGTAAGGATCACTGCGAAGACCAGGCAGATCAGAGCCGGTCTGACGAAAACGAACTCGCCTTCCGGAGCGGCGATACGAAGTCCTCCGAGAAGCGCGACGGTCATGAATACTGTTGGAAGAAGCACGAAATGAAGCCACGCCCTTTGATTTCCATCGGGCGACGGCGGAAGCGCCGGTCTTCCGATTTCGCTTTCAGACGCAGTATCGACGTACCCTTCGTCTTCGCCTTCAACCAGTTCCCCGTCTATCGCAGACAGATCCCCGATCTCCTCGGCCGGTTCAGTTGTATCGTGATCTTTGACCATAGAGCGATATTCAGTGTCTTTCGCGGGTGAGCCGAAGCGGATTGAAGTCATCCGCAGTGATCTTTAGACCGTCCTCAAGCTCCTTCTTGAGTTCCACAGCGTATTTAAGCTTCAGGTCCGGATCGTCGGCCTTGAATTCCCGGTCAAGCGCGATCACACGGTCAGTCTGCTCAAGGCCGAGTTTGAACATTTCGTCGTCATTCGAGAACCTTCCCCAGCCCTGCCTGTAATAACTGTATGCGATGTAGTACTGAGTCTTCGGATCGATCCCTTTCGGATCCGCCTGTTCGAACAGGTCCCGGGCCAACACAAAGTTCTCCGCCCGAAAAGCGTTTAGTCCATTCCGGAATTTCTCCGGATCGACTTCGTAGGTCCCGGTCGCGGCCTTCGCCTCGTTGGCCGCCTGCTGGATGGTCTCGCGCGCCTTCACCGAAACGTCGCTCACGCTTTTCGGCGCAGCCCAATAGGCCCACAGGACGAATAGCCCGTACACGGCAGTCAGCGTAAGGCCCAGGATCTGTATGTGCTTTGATCTCATCTGTTATAATTTGGCTTTCTTGAGTCTGAGAGATTCGCCAGAAACTGTCAATCTTTGCAACGGCGTCCGGACAACTCGAATCCGTTAGAATTCCACAAAGAGCGTTCCTGGCAGGCTGAACCACTTTCCCGAGGCGTAACAAGTTTGAAAATACTCACCGGCTTCTTTTTCGTTCTCCTATTCACAAGTTACCAGACGTTATCTAAAGGATTCGTCTTTGATGATGACGAGGCGCCGGACCTTATCATCATCAATGCAAAGATCCATACCGTCGATATCAAGGATCCGGAGGCGGAAGCCGTCGCGATCAGGGATGGCAGGTTCATCGCGGTCGGCTCGAACAGAAAGATACGCCGCCTGGCCGCCCGCAAGACCCGTCTCATCGACGCCGAAGGAAGACTCCTTCTGCCCGGCTTCAACGACAGCCACGCACACCTGCTCGGGATTGGAAATCTCTTCACGTCCATCGATCTAAGGAACGCATCAACGCCGAAGGACTTCACTGACGAGGTCGGGAGATTTACAAGATTTCTTCCGAAGGGCAGATGGATCCTTGGCGGACGATGGGACCCATCAAAACTGGGGTCGCTTCCGACGAAAGAGATCATCGATCCGGTCTCTCCGGACAATCCGGCGTTGATCTACAGTTCGGACGGCAAGATGGCACTTGCGAACAGCAAGGCGCTTGAACTCGCCGGAATTGACCGGGACCGCGGGGGGATCAACGGCGGCGAGATCGTCAAGGATGAACAAGGAGAGCCAACCGGTCTACTTAAAGGCGAAGCGATCACGCTCGTGAAGATCCTCACGTCTCGCTCGCTCGACGACGAAAGGCTTGAAAAGATAGAGACCGCTGCGAACTACGCCGTCGCGTACGGGATCACGAGCCTTCAGGACATGTCCACCGATGACAATATGGACGTCCTGACAAAGCTTGTGGAATCGGACAGGCTTAAGGCCAGGGTCTACGAGTGCGCGGCGCTGAAAGACTGGAAGATCTATGCCGATCGCGGCATTAAGCACGCGACCGGGAGCCCCATGCTCAGAACCGGATGCCTAAAGAGCTTTACCGACGGCGTTGAGTCTACGCTTCCGGATCTCTACAACCAGATCGAGGGGGCGGACAAAGCGGGGCTTCAGGTAATGATTCACGCGATCGGAACGCGGGCGACCGACTACGTGCTCAGTCTCTATGAGAGCGCGATAGAAAAGAACGGATACGGTGACAGGCGCTTCCGTGTGGAACATTCCCAGAGACTTCTTGCGGCCGATATCCCGAAGTTCGCCAGGCTCGGAATCATTCCCTCGATGCAGCCGTACCTATTCCGCGGAACCGGACAGTACAAATCATTGCTGAAGACCGGTGCACTGGTCGCGTTCGGCTCCGACGCCTCGATAACTAACATCGACCCCCTCCTCGGCATCTCTATCGCGACGGTGAGTGACAGCACCAAGAACACAGAAAAACTGACGGTCGAAGAAGCGGTCCGACTGTATACGCTCGGGGCGGCATATGCCGAGTTCCAGGAGAATGTGAAGGGTTCGATCACTGTCGGAAAGCTCGCCGACCTGATCGTCATCTCGAACAACATCTTCAAGATGGAACCGGCAAAGATCCGCGAGGCGAGGGTGCTGATGACGATGGTCGGTGGAAAGATCGTTTATCGTTCTCCCGAGTTCAGGTAATTCCTATCTGGCCGCCCTCCAATCCCTTCTCCGGAAAAAGAATTTGGAAAAACTTGTTTAATGGGCCTTTCTCATCCGTGAACCAAACAACACGGAGAATTTATAATGAGAAAGAACACTGGTTTTTCACTTATTGAGCTTTTGATCGTGGTGGCGATTATCGGGATAATCGCGGCTATCGCTATCCCAAACCTCCTGGCTTCGCGAAGAGCCGCGAACGAAGGTTCCGCCGTAGCGGCGATCAGGCTTTACCACACCGCGCAAATGACCTATCAATCCAGCATTGGCTCGGGCTCCTTCGCCGGAAGCAGTTCAGGGCTTGATGTGCAGTCCCTTGGCGACCTCAACGCGCAGGATCTGATCGACGACGTACTCGCATCCGGTACAAAGAGCGGATACAGGTTTACCGGCGCGGCGGTACCTGCCAACGGAGGATTTCCCGCTCAGTTTGCGGGATTTGCCCAACCTGTCTCGCCGACTGGGATCACTCGGACCGGGACCCGTGTATTCGGAATCATTACAGATGGTGTTTTGCTGACGGCGGATTATGGAGTGATGGCAATTTCGACAAACGGCGGGACCAACATTACCCAGACCGGAGGCGTACCTCAGAACAATTAGGAACTCGCGCAAGCGACAAAACCCCGGGGAGGCCGTCTGAGTGGCGGCCTCTTTTTTGTTTTCGCGCCGCCGCTGAAGCGGCTCAATGAAACCGGGACGCTCTCTTTCCCGGGGTTTCGCCTTCGGCTTTACTCCGGGACTAACTACCGTCCGTCCCTTCGGGACTGGTTGGTTCTGCCCGGTCTTCCGGAGAATTAGATTGACGGGGCGAGTGCGATCGGGTTTGGGCAAGATCCCGAACAATCTCTGCGTCTCCGCAACTTCGCGGTTGAATCTCTTAGTGCCCGTCGCTACCGCTCCGGGTACTGATTGCCGCTCAGGGTACTGAGTGCCGACGCCGCTTCTCTGCTATAATGTTGGCTTAAAATTCAATTAGTGAGGTAAGAAAACTTTATGAGAATCCTTTTATTGCTTACTTTTGTATTTGCATTTACTTTCGGCGCGTTCGCGCAGGAAGATATGGAAAAGAACAAACCGACGGAAGCCGACAAGGTCGCCGTTTTTGATTCGGAAGGGACCATCAAACGCGGGGCTCCGCTTGGAGATTCGGAGTGGGTCTCACTTAAGAACGTAATGGCGACGCCAGAGAAGTTTGCCGGCAAGACCGTCCGCGTTGATGGCGTGATCGTGCGGTCCTGCAAGATGGAAGGCTGCTGGATGGAACTCGCCCCTTCGATGGAGTCTGCGACGACCGTGCGGGTCAAGTTCAAAGAACACGGGTTTTTCATCCCACTCAAGTCCGAAGGCTTTGGCGCCAAGGCGGAAGGCGTTTTTGACGTCAAGGTGCTGAGCAAGGAAGAGGCGGACCACCTTGTGGAAGACGGAGCGAAGTTCGAGAACCGCAACGCAGATGGATCGGTGACCGAAATCTCGTTCACTGCTTCCGGCGTCGTGCTGACAAAGGCAGAATAACGGGATCTTTGTGAAACCAGGGAGATTAAGATGAAAACGGTCGGGATCATTGTGCTTGTGCTGGGTATACTCGGCGTGCTGCTCGGAGCAGCCGTGACCGGGATTTCGCTCTTGCTGCCGGAGCTTACTAGTGGGCGGACGAGCTGGGATGAAGCGATGCTCGGCATCATTCCTGGTGCGATCGTCCTGGTGTTTTCATTCCTGATCGCGGTTGTGGGCGCAGTTGTGTTCTTTGTCGGACGAAAGAAAGCTAGTCAGTGAAGCCATTCACCATCAGGAATATTTCCGTCGATCCCCCGCTTGTGCTCTCACCTATGGCGGGGGTGACGGATTTTACGTTCCGGCGTCTTTTGAAAAGGCGCGGCGGGATTGGGATGACCGTCTCCGAGTTCATCTCGGTCGAAGGAATGACGCGCAATTCGCCGCAATCAAAGCGAATGATGCGCTTCGTTGAAGAAGAAAGGCCGTTTGCGGTGCAGATCTTCGGCGCGAACCTCGACCGCATGGCGATGGCCTCTGAGATGGCAGAAGAGATCGGGGCGGACATTCTGGATGTCAATTGCGGATGCCCTGCACCGAAAGTAGTGAAAAAAGGCGGAGGCTCAGGGCTCCTTAAAGACCTGCCACTGCTCGAGAAGATCTTAAAGGAGATAAAGCGTTCGATCTCGATCCCGCTCACGCTGAAGATCAGGTCCGGGTTTTCCAACTCGGACGTCAACTGCGTGGAGGTCGCGAAGCTGGCCGAGCAGTGCGGTGTCGAGCATATCGCTCTTCACGGCAGGACCCGCGAAGAGCGTTACACGGGACTTGCCGACTGGGATCTTGTAAGGCAGGTAAAAGAGGCGGTCAGCATCCCCGTGTCCGGCAACGGCGATGTAACATCGGTCGCGAACGCGGTCGCCAGATTCAAGGAAACGAATTGCGACGGCATTCTGATCGGCAGAGGAGCGATGCAGAACCCATGGCTTTTCCGCCAGATCCACGATGCGCTTGAGGGCCGTGAGCCATACGAGCCGAGTCTTCAGGACAAGCAGGATGTGCTCCTGGAATTTTTCGAGCTGCTGCGCGAGGATATGCCGGAACTGCCGGCGCTTGGCAAGATGAAACAGCTTGCGGGCCAGTTTACAAAGGGGCTGCGCGGAGGCTCCAAGTTCCGGCAAACGCTTTATCATTCCCATTCGGCGGACGAGATACTTGAAAATATTGGTGCCTATTTCGACACGCTGGGCCGCGGCGAAGATTTCGGTGGAGAACAATCGGATTCGGATTTGGACCTGGAGATCGGAAGCTGCGACGCCCTCAGCAACGATGCCGGATTCAGGGCTGGCGGTTCACGATCCGCCGCCGGGGCACCGGGTGTTTCGCGGGCAGACAATTAGCAGCGGCTTGCATAGATCGCCCCTTCCGCAGATGCCGCAGCCGTGGCCTCGTTCGAACATGTTCTCGCCCCGGGGGACCTTCGACGCCGGCGCCGGCTGAACCAATAAGCAATATGAAGTTGATAAAGACATTGCCGATCCTTTTCGTTATCCTCTTGGCTGCGGGAACTTCACTTTCGCAGTCAACACCGGATGTCGCGAAATCGGCGCGCAC
>JAHEEZ010000267.1 GCA_024640445.1 Acidobacteriota bacterium
AACACGAATCGTCAATCTATGGAGTCAGGATCGGAATGGATGTATCCGAAGCCCTTAGAATGGTCTTTGTAAATTCACAGAGGAAGCCGGGACAGGAAAAGCCCGATGCATTAAAGAAAGAGGGAAAGGGAAACCGGGACGTCAGAGTGGTTTACAAAGACCTTCCGAAAGGCGAACTACAGATTGTGTTTGCCGACGGGTTGTTCGTAAAGGAGGTCGTTCTCAGGTATCGGGATCAGCTGAATGCAGACGATCTGCGGCTGCCGTTCACAACCTCTATCGGAAGCACGACCGACACGATCTATGACACATCGGCAACGCAATCAGGCGCGGAATCTCCCGCCGTGCTGGATGGAAGCACCGGTATCGTTGAGTTTGGCTCAAAAGGAGCGAAGACGGTGGACAGCCGTAGCGCTAAACGCACCGGAAATATCGACCGGGGCGCAAGCGACCTTTTGGACGGAGCCCGGTACGACGACCGCTACGTGGTCGGCTACACGGACACCAAGAAGATCCAGAAGGCCTGGTGGCGCGACGAGAAGACCGAAGTAGGCTATTCCTTGAGGCTATATTTTGTCGGCAAGAAACTGACAGACGCCGGCGGCAAGTTCGTTCCTTCGATCGTCCAGAAAAGCATAATCGTAAAACCCGGAGACGAGGACAAATTCCGTAGCGCCCTGCTGAAGTATTGATGAGTTCTAAGGGACGTCACCAGGCAAAAGGTAATAACTAATGAACCTAAGAAAAAGTCTTAAGATCCTGATCTTCTCGATCGTTTCCACCGTGCTGTTTGCCGGCGGCGCTCTGGCACAGGCGGATTCGAAAGAAAAGAGCATAGGCGGCGCCGAGCACGAGATGAACATTTACGGCGTCAAGATCGGGATGAGCGTCCCGGCGGCGCTGGAGGCGGTCTTCAGGAACGCTAACCGCAAAGCCGGACAGGAAAAACCCGACGCGATGAGAAAGGAAGGCAAGGGCGAAGAGGACATACGGGTCCTTTACAACGACCTTCCTGAGGGCCAGCTTCAGGTCGTTTTCGCGGGCGGAAGGTTCGTTAAAGAGATCGTACTCACTTATACGAGCCGTCCGACGATCGAAGACCTGCGCCTGCCGTCCAGCTCCGACATTGGCGTCGCGACCTCCGGCGAACGGTACGACGACCGGTACACTGTCGGCTTTGTCGACAGCAAGAAACAGGAAAAGCTCTGGTGGCGTGATGAAAGCGACGGCGATTACAAGGTCCGCCTCAGTTTCAGGTCCGGGAACGTTCTCAAGGATGGCCAGCTTTGGTGGCAGACCCTGGCGCAAAAAGCGATCACCGTGTTGCCCGGAGATGAGAAGAAGTTCAAGAAGGCGATGGAATTGTAGTTTGGCCTGGCGTTTGTTTTTCTAATTTGTGGTCTTTCTGATTTGAACGAAACCGGAACATTGGACACGGTCCTTTGCGAGACCGCAGGGGTTTGGAATGCTCGCCTCAGGAGAGTATTCGGAACCGCGGGATTATGCCTGCTTTTCGCCGCTGCAGTATTCGCCCAGGTCGAGAAACCTCTCGAGAAGGCGTCCGAACTTCTGAGTGCGGGTGATTTCCCGGGAGCGGAGACGATCTTGCGGGGATACATTGCGTCGGCACCGAAGGATTACAGGGCAAAGGTCCTCCTGGGCGTGTCGCTCGACCAGCAGGGGAGGCTCGCGGAAGCAGAAGAAACGTACAGGTCGGTGCTCAAGGCGAGACCCAACGACCTGTCGGCGCTGGCGAATTTGGGCGTGCTGCTTATCAAGACCAAGCGGGAAGCTGAAGCCGTGGCGGTGCTTGAAAAGGTATTGAAGCTGGACCCGAAACACGAACAGGCTTCATACAATCTGGCCTCTCTATACACGAATCAGAAGAAGTACGAGAAGGCGATACCCTTGCTCGAAAGACTGGCGGGCATTTCCAGATCCGGCGGCGCTCCGACCCGCACCGATCCGGCGATAATTTCTTCGCTGGTGATCGCTTATGTTTCCTCCGGATCCATAGCGCAAGCGCTGCCGCTTGTTGAGGCCCTTGAACAAAGCAGGCCGGAAGACTACCGGCTGTTCTTTACGCTCGGTCTGCTTCTCGCGGATGCTAAGGAATACGCCAAAGCAAAAGAACTCTTTGAAAAAGTTGACGCTATGGTGCCCGGGAGGTTCGAGGTTCTCTATAATCTCGGGATCGCGCAATACAACCTTAACGAACTGGACCAGGCTAGGGGCTCGTTCATCAAGGCGAATGAAGCCAGCCCCGGCTCGGCGGAAGTTTTCTATCGGTTGGGGCTGATATCGTCCGCGAAAGGCGAATCCGAGAATGCAATCGGGCTTTGGCTGAAGGCGATTGAGTTGAAACCCGATTTCCACGAAGCGAACTTTTTAATTGGCGAGGAGCTTTCGAAGCGAAAGGCGTATTCCGGTGCGGTTGGATTCTACGAGAAGGCCGCCAGTTTGAAGCCGGACAACCGGCTTTACCAGATAAGGTACGGCGTGAATTTTGTGAGGCTTCGCGAGTACGCGGAGGCGAGGGCGGTATTTGACAGCGAACAGGAAAAATATCCCAAGGACGCAAATCTCGAATATCTGCAGGGTTATCTCGCGCGCGCGGAGGGCGATTATGACAAGGCGATCGAATCTTTCCTGAAAGCGGAAAAGGGAATGCCCGAGAATGCGGATGTTCTGGCAAACCTGGGTTTTCTTTATTACCAGAGAGGGAGAGACGAAGAGGCCGAGAAGACGCTCCGGAGGGCACTTGAACTCAACCCCAAAAGCCTTGCGGTGTTATATGACCTGGGCAGGCTTCTGATGCGTTCCAAACGGTATTCGGAAGCACTTCCGATACTGGAGAGAGGCGGGGCATTGGAGACGGAAGATCCCGGGATCCAGTATCAGTTGTTCCTCGCCTACACGAGAACGAACAAGAAGGAAAAGGCAAGGGAGGCCCTCGCCGAATTCAAGCGGCTTGAGGCGGCTCAGAGGCCCGCTTCGGGTTCCGCGGTCGCTCGTGATACGGAAGACGTGCCTGAAACGATAAAGCCCGAGAATCCCCAGGATCAATTATGAAAAGGTCGTACATTCCAGCCTTGGTGATCTGGCTGCTGCTCGTCTCTTCCGCATACGCCCAGTCAGCGCCGGAGATAAGTAAGATCGAACCGCCGAACTGGTGGACCGGCCACACTATCAATCCGGTGCGCGTGATGGTGCGCGGCAGCGGGTTCAAGGGCGCAAAGGTTCTGACGGCGAAGAAGGATCCGATCGGCACTTCCAACTTTCGCGTGAATGAGCGCGGTGACTACATCTTTTTCGACCTCAGGATCGACGCGGAAGCGAAGCCGGGCAAGTACGAGCTCGAGATCAGGTCTCCGGCCGGGAAAAGAAGCTTCTGGTACGAGATACGCGAGCCCCTTCCCGCGAAAGGCAATTTTCAGGGAATCACGAATGATGATGTCATCTATCTGATAATGCCGGACCGGTTTGCGAACGGAGACACCTCGAACGACGCGCCCGCGGGGATCCCAGCCGCCGCGAACGACAGGAATAACCCAAGGGCCTGGCACGGGGGAGATCTGAAGGGCGTGACTTCGAAACTTCCGTACCTGAAAGAGTTGGGAGTGACCGCGATCTGGCTTACTCCCTGGTACGACAATCCTGACGGCATCACCGAATGCGACAAGCCCTGGTGCCCGAACACGAACTATCACGGTTATCACGCGATCGATTATTACTCTGTTGAGAACCGCTTCGGGACGATGGATGATCTGCGAGCGATGATACGCGAGGCGCACAGGCTGGGGATCAAGGTCATGCAGGACCAGGTCGCCAACCACGTCGGCGTCCAACACGTCTGGTCGAAGAACCCTCCCCTTCCGGATTGGTTTAGCCCTTATTCCCAGAACTCGTTCAACAATTCAGTTTTGCTCTCACCTAACGCGTCACAATCACAAAGGGAGAGCCTGCTTGAGGGATGGTTCAACGAGCAGCTGCCCGATAACAACCAATATCAGCCCGAGGTCTCGAAGTACCTGATCCAGAACGCCCTCTGGTGGGTCGGTATGACCGGTATCGACGGGATCCGTCAGGACACGATCCAGTACATGCCGCGCGAGTTCATACGCGACTGGTCCGTGGCGATCCTGAAGCAATATCCAAAGTTCTGGATGGTCGGCGAGGTGTTCGAGGAGGACTCCGCCCAAACCGCCTTCTTTCAGGGCGGAAAGAAAGGCTGGGACGGTATCGACACAAAACTGCCGTCGGTTTTCGACTTCAACCTCTGGCGGACCTCGGAATACGTGTTCACCGGAAGGAAATCAATGCGCGCGCTTCGCGACGTGATGAAGTACGACGGGCTGTACCCGGACATCAACAACGTCACATTGCTTGCAAACAACCACGACACAGACCGCTTTATGTCGCTGCCGGGCGCGACGAAGGAAGGCGCGAAAATGCACATCGCGTTCGTGCTTGCGACGCGCGGAATCCCCCAGCTCTATTACGGCGAAGAGATCCTTATGACCGGCGGACACGATCCCGACAATCGCAAGGACTTCCCGGGCGGCTGGCACGGCGACAAGGTGAACAAGTTCACGGAAGCCGGCCGCACGGCGGACGAGCGGGAGATGTGGGAATGGAC